>JBBKXA010000044.1:0-26219 GCA_037969235.1 Bdellovibrionales bacterium
GTATAAGGCTATAGGATCTATTTCAGTATGCAAAGAGAAAGAAATCATCACTCATCGCCCATCTTCAACGCCGCTATAAACGCACTCTGCGGGATATCCACATTCCCGTATTGGCGCATTTTTGCTTTTCCTTTCTTTTGCTTATCGAGCAGCTTCTTCTTGCGGCTGATATCGCCGCCGTAGCATTTGGCCGTTACATCTTTGCGCATCGCGCTGACATTCTCTCGCGCAATAATCTTCCCGCCAATCGCGGCCTGTATCGCGATTTTAAACATCTGGCGCGGAATCAAATCCTTTAAACGCTCACACATGCCCCGTCCACGCGCTTCCGCGCTGTCTTGATGCACAATCATCGCGAGCGCATCCACTGGCTCCTCATTCACACGAATTTCCAGCTTCACCAGCTTGTTTTCGCCATAGCCATCCAGCTCATAATCAAAGCTCGCATAGCCTTTGGAAATGCTTTTAAGGCGATCATAAAAATCAAACACAACCTCGTTGAGCGGCAAGCGATAAACCAGCATCGCGCGTCCACCCGCATAAGTAAGGTCAACCTGCACCCCGCGTCGTTCCTGACACAGCTGAAGCAACCCGCCCAAATATTCATCGGGCACAAGGATGGTGGCCTTGATCCAAGGCTCTTCAATACTTTCAATCCGCTGAACCTCTGGCATATCCACGGGATTATAAAGCTCAATCTGTGTGCCATTGGTGAGGTTGATTTTATAAACTACACTCGGCGCTGTGGGGATAAGGTCAAGATCAAATTCGCGCTCTAACCGCTCTTGGATGATCTCCATATGCAGCAATCCCAAAAATCCGCAACGAAAACCAAGGCCGAGCGCTTGTGAGCTTTCCATCTCGTAAAACAAAGACGCATCATTCAATCGCACTTTACCCAGCGAATCGCGCAACTTTTCAAAATCTCCTGCATCCGCCGGATAGAAAGAGCAAAACACCATCGGCACGCTCGGCTTAAACCCGGGAAGCTTATCGCTACACGGCTTGCGCTCGTCCGTGATCGTATCGCCAACATTGGTTTCACTAATATCTTTAATGCTCGCGGTGATAAAGCCCATCTCACCGGGGCCAAGCGCGTCCAACTCAACCTTTTTCGGGGTGAACATACCCACGCGGTCAATCTCACGCGTTGCGCCATTGGACATGAATTTAATCTTCTGCCCTTTGCGTAAATACCCATCCATAACCCGCACCAACACAACCACGCCGAGATAAGTATCATACCAACTATCAACCAATAAAGCCTTGGTGGGTTTTTCTGTATCGCCTTCATGCGGTGGGGGCAGGGTGGTGATAATCGCCTCCAACAGGGCAGGGATGCCCACACCTGTTTTCGCACTCACCGAAATCGCGCCAGAACAACCCAGCCCAATCACGTCTTCCACTTCGGCCTTGACCTTTTCAGGATCGGCGGCGGGCAAATCGATTTTATTAATGACAGGCACAATTTCATGATCGTTATCCAGCGCCATGTAAACATTAGCGAGCGTTTGCGCCTCTACCCCCTGCGACGCATCCACTACAAGGATAGAGCCTTCACACGACGCAAGCGAACGCGACACTTCATAAGAAAAATCCACATGCCCCGGCGTATCCATTAAATTAAGCTGATAGGCAATGCCATCCTTGGCAACATATTCCAAGCGCACCGTCTGTGCCTTAATGGTGATGCCGCGCTCGCGCTCAATATCGGTGTTATCAAGCACCTGCTCGCTCATCTCACGTTCCTCCAGCCCGCCACAAGTTTGGATCAAGCGATCCGCGAGCGTCGATTTCCCGTGGTCAATATGCGCGATAATCGCGAAATTGCGAATATGCGCAAGCGGCTTGGTGGATAATTTTGTGTCTGGTTTTGCAATGGGCTGTGTCATGCGCGCAACATAGCGTGAGTGTGCACAAACCGCAAATAAATTATTCGTGCTTTGTGAAGATCAATAAATGGTTTATTTTAAATCTATGGATGAAGATGACATTGAAAATAATGGCGAAGTGCAAAAAAACGCAGAACCTCCCGCGCCGCATACGGTGGTTTTGAATCCGCGCAAAACGGTGAAGACTGGCAGCCCCGCGCTATGGCTGATTTTTTTGGCTGTTCCTTTAACGCTGGCGTTGATCGCGGGCTTAAATCAGACCATACCGCCCGAACAAGAAGCGGCAATTGTTGCGCAAAACGCACAAGCTAGTTCCGCCTCTCAGATACCGCAAGAAACGCAGCAAGATAAAACATATCAATGTAACTTCTCACCATGGATCGGAAAACCCTTAACGCGTGATATGATCGCCATCATTGAAAAAGCAAATCGCCCCTATCGGGTTTTAAAACCGGGGGCGATGGTTACGCAGGATTATGCACCTTCACGTATTAATCTAAATGTGGATGATGATGGAAAAATTCTATCCGTTGGTTGTGGTTAGGCACCCATTTTAAAAGTATCAAGGGCTTGTTCTGGGCTACTGGCTGGTTCGCATGGTTCGAAGCGTGAAGCAGTTTCACGCGACTGTCCATCCAACGTAAACTCGAAAGCCTGAGCAGTCTCAATTTTGGTGTGAAGTTGGTTTGCTGCGCTAAAAGTATCCCTTAAAACCATATCCTTATCTCTCCATCTCTCTTATGCGTTTTTCCATTAATTAAGTATACGCGACAAAGTCTTAACGATTGGTTAAGATCGATGAATAATAATCGGAATATATTTTCCCGCAACCCCTTCACCAGTGCCATCATTCAGCAAAATCGTAAGGATCTGATGAGCGTTTTGCATATATTTGGCAATCTCGGGTTTGAGGGCGAATCCGAGGTCGCGTTTTTCATCGTCATCCATGATGAAATCAAGCGTATTGGTATTCAAATCATATTCAAAAATTTTAATATCACTGCGAAATGGTTTGTCATGAAATACAATCACGCGCCCGCCATCATCAACCGCAACCTCAAGGTGAAGCGGGTTTCCCTCTTCCACGCCTGTAACGAGGTCAACAAGCGTATTAACATCTTTACGCTGTGGTTTATAATCGTGGGTTGTTTCTTCGTCACTCATGGTCAAAATTATAATCCACTTTTAATAAAAACACCATACACCCGTTATTTCTTATGCGTAATGGGCACGAAAGTGCCATCAACCGCCTCACCGTCTTTGGTGCGCACAATCTGTATTTCTTCGGCTTTGGTGTAATAGGGGCGGATCATCCATTGAATTTTCACCCCCAAATCCAACACGCGCCCGTCTTTTAAAAACACATCGGTGGTGTAATCTTCTACATGATATTCCATGCGCTCTATGATTTTGTAATCAATTTCTTTGCCATGAAAAATAAACACTTCCTTGCTCACCTTATTGCAATAAATATCCATTTCATCAGGCATGAAAAGCGAAGGCTTATCCTTGGCTTCGCCGGGTTGAAACGCATCTTTTATCCCCTTTTTCGGGGGGGCGTCATCGCTATGTGGTGTGTCACTATTCATGAATATAAAAGCCGGACGGCAAGGGGTAAACGCGATTGTAATTTAACTGTTTAAACAGCGAAAAAGCGCACAACGCACTTTCCCACATTTTATAATACCACCCGCATCGCCTGCGATAAAGCTTTTCGTGTATCTAGCCATTAAGCTCGACCGCCATAAATTGTTTAGGATCGTTCGCAGAATTGCCTATTTTCTCCATAATAATGAATTTATGTCCTTCACTCGTCGTAATCGCATCATGCTTCCACTCACGCGCCTCATCCATTTCAGGCGGTAGATCCGACTTGGGAATGTACATATTATCGTTCCGCGCTTGAGAAAGCGCCGCGGCCACTTGACTTGCATCGCCACCCGCTAGGTTTCTGAATTTCGTCGGAGCAAATGAAGTACCGTCTTTACGGCTTAATTGTAAGCTAAATATCCCGCTATCTTCTTTCGCGCTTATACCCGTGACCGCCTTTAAAACCACGGGCGTATTCACATGGGTGCGTTGCACCGTTGTATTCATGCCATTCATACGATGAAGACCTGCACCTTGCGCAACCATAGACTCCCCCATTGCTCGTGAACGCATCGCCGAAGCCACCGCCGATGTTGATTGCCCGTCTTTTGAAAAGTGACTATAAATTAACTTACCCATCATCGCCGCCGCCGCAATCATTATAGGTAGCTTTAATCCAAACCAGTTATTTTTTGGGGGTTTCGGACTATCATTTAACAAACGGCTAAGACCCATAAATGCAAGAACAGCCCCACCAATTCCAAACCACATTCCACCGTTTTTTATGTCGCCATTCATGGCTTTCTGAGCAGCGCCAAACCCAACAGTCCGCCCACCAGAAATCATATTAAACAAGCCTTCGATAGCATCAGGCGCTTTGCGATCGCCATCCCAATCAAACGGAGCCGTCGCCATTTGTCTTAAACCGCCCCAGAATTTGGATGAGCCACTGCCGCTTCCACTCGCCGCTTGGTTCATCATGTCAGCCAAAGGCGTGCGTGCACGAGTATTTTGAGGAATATGCGGGCTACCTCCACCTCCACCACCAGCAGGCGGGGTGGCCGTGTTTTGAACACCCAAAAGATCAAGAAATGTCGGATCTTCAGGCAAAGTCGGAAGTGGCGCAACCACTCCACCACCATCGGGCGTATCCCCCCCGTCATCATCATTCTTCGCCTTCTCAGCCGCAATTCTGGCCGCCTCCGCATCCTTCGCTGCCTTTTCCGCTTCTTTTTCGGCCTCTATAGCAGCCTTCTTCGCAGAATCCTTGGCGGGCTTTGTTTCGGGATGCAAAACATTAAAGGCAGCGATCAAGTCAGCATCGGTATAATCAGTGTCTTGCGCGGCCAAAGCTTCGGCGGCTTTAAAATAACGCTCATCCGCCAGATCAACTTGTACGTTATAATTTCGATCTAAGCCCAAGTTATACAGCCTTAGCATTGCCCCTTTAGTTTGAACTTGCTCCAAACGATCAGTGATTCCTTGAGTTTGTTGCATGCTAAGATCTTTTGCGCGATCAAGACTCACGGCTCTTAGATTTTCGTTAATCTCTTCTATGTCATTTTGCAAATCATCAAGCGTATCTTGCGCTTCATCCGTGTTTTTCTGATCCGCTTTGGAAGCGCCATCGGTCTTCGAAATACGTTCCAACGTTTCAAACTCGATTTTTGCCTCATCTCGCTTGGGCAAAATCGCCTCCCGCTTCGCCTCCAAAGCCGCAATGGCTTCGTCATGCGTCATTTCGGAACCATCATCTTTTAAAAGAGGTGCGCGAGAGGGTGTTGCATTGCCGCTATACCATGCTTTTAAATCATCTAGATTGTTGCCAATGCTTAAATCACGTGCATTTAAGCGTGTCCCATAAATACCATCTCCACCAATGTAAGGAATATTTTCAAGTGTAGTGTTTATGAATGGTATATTTTCCAATACAGCCGCGCCCGCTCTAGCACCACCAATTATTGTGTTATCTGCTAAAAATATACCTGCATCAATAACTCCTGATGTGACGGCAGAGATCTCTAAACCAAAGGGATCAATTTTTTCTCCAGTATAGGCTTCTAAACCCAAAACCCCGCCTGTTGAAATGGCGCCTATTGTGCCTAAAGTATAAGCCCAATTTTTTACAGGCGTTGCACCCATAACATTAAAATTCCACGCTTCTTTTCCCAAGCGATAGAACGGGTATGCTGGTGCAGTGAGTATATTGAAAGGCGCACGTATGATGGGCTTTCTAAATATGCTTGTTTTGCCATCAATTTCTTCCCCTTTCCAAGGAAAGTGCATGGTCATCACTTTTCTTTTATCGGCATCTTTTCCTACAGTTGTGTAGCCGCCGCCAAGATGCGCGAGCGAACGTTTCCACCAGCCTTCAGAAATGAAGAAATCTATATCTTCTTTCATAGGCGCAGACATCCAGCTATTTGGAGCAACATAGGCTCTTAATGTAATTGGCTCCTGCATAAATTTTGCATATTCGCGCAATATATCGCGGTTAGAACCCTTTTTTGTACCATGCCCAATAAAAGACCTGATGCTATCTAGTCCTTCTGTTACCTCATCCCAATAGGATCCTGAACCTAGTGTTCTAAATTTTTCCACAAAATCATCGGGAAATGTTTGAATGCGCCCTACTCCTTTTAGCCATACTAAGTTTTGTAGTCCTTGCATAAGGGTGGGTATTTCCCCATAGTCAATGACATCTTTTACGACAGTGGCAAAAGCGCTTGCGGCTTGAACATCAAAACTAATGACGCCATCTTTAGTATACTTCTCAGCAAAATTCCAAAGTTCGCCATACACCCATGCCTCCGAGTTTTCTTCAGCGTCACCTACTTTTGGTAATGGGGCGGTTTCTTTAGCGTGAAAGCCTGTAATAATTTCACGTTCGTTACGCATAAGGGCAGCAGAAGTTGTACCCTCAGGAATTTTGTTGCGGGCATAAATATCCCAATCATAATAATTATTTGTTCTTTGTGCATCCAGCCTCAGCTTTACGCCATCAACCATTTGTCCTAAATGAAACATTTCTTCGCTTAAAGATCGCGCAAGATTAGCTTTATTTGCACTTGGTTCAATAATGCGGTCAAGGCTCGCCGGGTCTGTTAGATCTGTTATTCTTTCATTTAGATCACTTAAAAAATTTAAGGCGGCTTTTTTTTGGCTGGGTCTAAACCCAATTTGCTTTTGAGCTTTCGCAACCACATTACCTTGGCTGTCTTTTTTCGTGCCTGTTGTACTATAAGTGTATTGTGAACGAACCTCTTTTATCGCATCGTTCAACGATGAGTTTAATTGGGTAACTTTTTGTCCGTGAGTGTCTCTGAAATCAGTCAGTAACTGTCTCATTTCAATTCTTGCATCATCAGCGGAAATAGCAGGGGAGCGGGTGCCATTCAAACGTTTTGATATGACATCCATGCTAGCTTGTAAATCTTTAATAGGCTTGATCAGACCATTATCGTCCAATGCTGTATCAACATGTCTAAGAAGGGGTCTTATTTTACGTGCGATAAAATGATCATTAGGTATGTAGTGCGATGAATCGGCAAACTTTCTAATTCTATCTGGCGTAAAACGGTGAAGACGACCAACCCAGTTTGTGACGCTGTCAGATTTGTCTGCTGGCATGATATTATTAATTGGGGTAGTTAAAGTTGAGGAAGTCGTTGAACGCGTTGCATCAACTGTATCATCTGCGACATCCGTAACATCATCCGCGGCTCTATTGGCATTGGCATCAACTGTATCATCTGCGGCTCTTCCTGCGCTAACATCCGCAACATCATCTGCCGCATCATCTGCGGCTCTATTGGCATTGGCATCAACTGCATCTTCTGCGGCTCTATTGGCATTGGCATCAACTGTATCTTCTGCGGCTCTATTGGCATTGGCATCCGCCGCATCATCTGCGGCTCTTCCTGCGCTAACATCCGCCGCATCATCTGCGGATCTTCCTGCATCATCTGCCGCTCTTCCCGCATCGGCAGAGGCTCTTTCAGTTGCTCCATCCGCACCACGTGAAGGCGCTCTTGCGCCGCCGCCAGAGGGCGTAACTTCCACTTCGGTCTCGCCGCTTTTTAGTCTAAACCCATCGCCTCTTGCTTCGGCACGTTGTGCAATTGCTGCGGGGCTCATATCCTCGCCTACACCTCTCGCTAGCGCATCTGCCACTGATTCTGGTGTATCGCGCGGCGTTCTTGGTGTGCGGGGTCTAGGGGCGAATTCACTTGCAGGCCTAGGGGCATCACCAGAATTTGAACGAGAAGGCGTTCCACCTGGCTCAGGGCTCCTGCCGTCTCTGGCTTGGCCGAGTTGAAATTCCTGCTGGGGGGCCTCACTTTGTTTGTTGGCCTCACGCATCGCTGTTTGACGGGCTTTAGCGGCATCAGCTTGAGCGGATTGCGTGCCTGCTTCGCGCGTAATATTGCTGTTTAAGGCAGGACCATCAGGGGCGGCGGTATCAAGAGTCGCACTATTATTCATTGGTGCGCTTGTATCTAGATTTGCTGTATTATCAGCCGTTCTTGAAAACTTCGCGCTAATTTGCTGTCCTATTGATGTGCTCGCGATTTTACCGCCCATGCCACCTAATATTAAACCTCCACCAGTGCCAGCAACAGTTCCAAAGCCAACGTCTTTCCAAAAACTTGACCATTTGAAACGTTCATCTTGTTCACCAATGTGATAATTAAGCGTTTGAATTCCTGGGCTGTGTGCTACCGCTGTGATTGCGCCCGTAGGTGCGCCAATAACAGCGCCTGCTGCCGCGCCGGCAACCATTTTGCTACCGCCCCACTTAATTACCCCCGCCTTAATCGCGGCGCCACCAGCTCCTAAGCCTATTATATTAATAGGATCGAGAACCGCGCCAGCGATGCCTTTACCAAGCCCTTCAAATGTCCATTCTTTGTTTTCGTACGCTTCTTTTAAAAATTCGAACGCTTCTACTTCTCCAGCTTGTGCACTGTTTAAGTCAGACACCGCGCTGTAAATGCCAAATGTGTTTAATCCAGCATAGCGAATGGAATCCATGGTCCACTCCGTAAGCTCTTCGGCGCTCATGCCTTTGCCCTGCGGAACGCCTTCTGCGCCTTCCATTTCGGGCATGCGATCGTATTTCATATTGTAATAGACAGTAGCCGCACGAATAAATTCATCGTTCTGCGCTAGTTCGGCTCTAGTGAAATCATCTTTATTTTTAAAGATAGAGTAATCATAGCTGGCAGTAACTTGAATATCCCCCGCCTTGCTATCGAAACCTTGTATAGTCGAGCCAGCGCCATCACCAAATTCAAAAACATACGGTGAAGGTGGGGCTGCGCTGGCATCGCTCGCGGTTGCGCGTGCGGCTTCTTCGCGTATCTCTGCTTCTGTCTTTACTATGGTGTCGTCTTTGCTCATTTATCTCTTTCTATATGTTCTTACGCAGTCTTTTTTGTATCCGTTCCTATATTTCTGGGCTCAGGGCATTCAAAGTGTCTGGTTCCAAATACTGATCCAATACGCCAGTTTCCATTAACTTGTTTGCTACAATTCCAAGTATGGCGACCAGCAATCCCATTTTTAACATCGAGCCAGTATTGCCAAATGTTGAAGAAAGCATGCCTTTGCCTCTGATAGAATCGAAACCAAACTTTAAAAGACCAGCTGTTGCCGCTGCTCCAGCGCCCATAGTAAGAGGAGAGATGCCGCCAAGACCATTCGCGCTATCTGTTGCGATATCTTTTACCTTGCCCGTTACCGTATCCATAACACCGTTAACTGCGTTAAAGGCTGGCCCTACGCCATGCTCATTGGCAAGTTCTTCTCCCTTACCACCAGTCAAAGCATTCGCGCCCCAAGCTGCTGTGGCTGCGTAAAAAGCGGTTTTTAATAATCCAAATAACATTTAACGTTTCTAACTTTTTTGTTAAAGGGTTTTCACCCCGTTTTCCGCATAAAAACAAAGGTTTAGCGGTTATCTTGATCTCATGATATAGAAACAGTCTTAACAAACCGTTAATTTTAGCGGTATATAAGCAAAATAATTGGATAATTTAGGGCACGAAACCATTGCTGAGCCAGCATTGTGCGCAAATTAATTAATGCGCCTACGCCGCGCGATCTTCAAACGCATGCTTGGTTGCGGATAAGCAATCCTTAATCGCGCTCAACGCATTTTCAAATAAAGCGTAATTATTGGCGGGCACATCTATATAAGCCTTGGCCAATTGCTCAAGATTTTTCGCTAAATCCCCAAGCTGTGCCGCGCCCATCTGTTTGCTTGTCGATTTAAGCGTATGCGCAGGGCGGATAATGCCTTCGGCATCATTTGCTAGTATGAATTTTTCAATTTTTTCAATATATTGGCGGCTGTTAATGATGTAAATATTGATCATTTCCTCGTGCTTGTCTTTCAAAATGCTGCGTGCATTATCAATCGCATCTTCATCAAGCAAAGGCGTTTTCGAGGAGGGAACATTAAGATTCTCTAATATACTCTGAGGCATAAATTCATTGACGCGCTCCCCCGTAATCATTTGATAAACCATAGTTTTCAATTCCCGCTTGCGCACAGGTTTGGGCAGATACTCATCCATCCCCGCCGCTAAACATCGCTCTCGGTCACCTTTCATAGCAATCGCTGTTAACGCCACAATAGGCATATCAGCAGGAACAACCCCATTATCTTTAAGCGCGCAAATATGGCGCGTGGCTTGAAATCCATCCATAATCGGCATCAAACAATCCATTAGAACAAGATCATATTCCTCGCTATGCAAAGCTTTGATGGCATCGTCCCCATTGGGCACAATCGTATAGGTGCATGACATTTCTTCTAAGATTTCTTTGATAAACACTTGATTAACGAGGTTATCTTCTGCAATTAATATTCTGGCGCCAGGCACCTTTAGCTCATCAAACGCATTTTTTTCCTTATGTGATCGGCCAGTATCCACGTGAATTAATGTATTGGTCTGCCCGTTTTTATATGCGTTCCAAACAATCTCCAACCCTTCAATAAGCGCTTTATTTTCAACAGGTTTGGCGATATATGCGCTAAAGCCTTTTTGCACAAAATCATCATCAGCCAAAGGGCTTCCCGCCGCAGTCAGCATGACAAGGCAGGTATTGCGTAGATTGGGGTTATCATTTATGGCGCGCGCCAACATTTCCCCATTCATGTTTGGCATTAGATAATCAATGATAACCAATTGAAATGGCTTATTTTTAATAACGGCCTCATCTAGCATTTCTAAAGCTTCTTGTCCGCTCGCCGCTGTTTCACAATGCGCACCCGTCCGCGCAAGTTGCTCATGCACTAATTGACGTATAACCAACAAATCATCAACCACAAGAATTTTTAAGTCTTGTAGCGTTTCGGATGACGTTGCTTCTTTACTCTGCGATTGAGTGCAAGGGACATTGATCGTAAAGCTAAAGACAGCGCCAGATTTAGGGGCGCTTTTGACGGATAATTGTCCGCCCATCATTTCAACAAGATTCTTGCATATAGATAACCCTAACCCCGTTCCGCCATAATTTCGCGTAGTCGAGCTGTCGGCTTGTGAGAATTTATCAAAAATACGTTGCTGCGCCTCATCGCTTAAACCAATGCCAGAGTCGGACACCGTAAATTTCAAAGTCACATGCTTCTCATTTTGCAGTACTTGTGAAACCGTCAGAGCGACATAGCCTTTATTGGTAAATTTAATCGCATTACAAATCAAATTATCAAGGACTTGTCGCATACGAAATGGATCAAGCGTAACAAACTGCTCCGTTCCCGGCACATAACGCACAACGAGTTCTATGGCTTTATCACGGGCTTTTAGGGCATGAACCGCCGCGACATCATCACATAACTCCAATAAATTGACAGGCATAGGATCAAGCGTAAGCTTGCCAGCTTCAATCTTAGAAAAATCGAGAATGTCATTGATAATTTTTAACAATGATTCTCCAGAATTGATTATGGTTCGCGCATATCCTTCGATTTGCAACGAAGGACGCGCCCCGAGCACAAGTTCCGCCATACCCAGTATCCCATTCATAGGCGTGCGGATTTCATGACTCATCGTCGCCAGAAAATCGGATTTCAAACGATTAATTTCTTCAGCTTTTGCGCGTGCGCCTTGCGCCAGAGCAAGGCTATGTTTGATTTTTCTTTCCATTGGCATGAAAATAAAAAGAATTTCTAGCATAAGTATGGATAAGCCGATAAAGAGAGCAAATATCTCAAAGGCTTTGAGGCTACGGATTATATCAGCAGAATCAGCGGTATAAGCTTTAACTATCAAATCAAGTTCTTTAAGCAAAGTTTCAGAGTTGCCTTCGGTAATCATTCGAAAATGTAGGTTATCGCGTAAAGAATAACGCCCCGTTTCCGCAACATATTGTTCAAATGCACGCTGGAAATTCGTAGCATGTAAAAGATAGTTATCAACACGCGCACCCACATTATGGGGTGGTGTGAAATACAGATTTTTTAAACGCGGCGATATATATTCACCCATCAAATAACTATGGTTATTATGCATTTCTGTAATAGCATTTTCGAGGGCTTCGGTATATTTAGGCGTTTCTGTGTTATAAGGAGAATCAGCAAGAATCGAAACATACAGCTTTATGCGTTGTGAAAGTATGCGCTGCATGCCGCTGGTGTCTATGATTTGCGCACTGTTTTTATTTTTATCAAGCTGTGAGCCCGTAACGATATAACCACTTATAAAAGTGAACGCGATAATAATCACGGCCAACATATAGCGAAAGCGGACATTTTCAAACCCCATGTAAATAACCTCGCTTTACCATTGCAAAGGTTTTGAAAGGCCAACAAAGGCCACGGCTTGATTACCAACATCGTTATAGGTCAGCTTGTCAAAACTTAAAACTCGTGCTTGTGCAATCCCGCGCCCATGATTATCTCCCGCACGTTCGGGGTCAATACGCAAATATTTTTCCCACTGAAAGCCTTCGCCCATATCTTCTATAATAGCGAATATACCCTCATCTTTATGCACAATGGTCGCGCGTGCGAATTTATCGCGATGCTCAGGCGCTGCTTGCAATCGGTCAATTTCTGAACGCCAGATATCAGACTCAAGCAATTGTGTTTTTTTATCATATCCAACGCCCAAATTGCCGTGTTCAACCGCATTAATCATCAATTCCCCAAGCCCAGAAAGCGTGCGCTCTGGGTCAGGAAAACAATTGGCAATGAAAGCCGCAAGATTTTCAGCCTCGCGCAACGTTTGGAATTTGAACTTGCACGTTTCGATTAAATGAAAGCTGGTGCGATGCTTATCCAGCTCAAGTGCAAGAGTTCGCGTTTGCTTGGCCTCTCGCACCGCCGCGCTCATCACTGAGCGCAACATCGTTTCGTTCACAGGTTTTGTCAAATAATAAAATACACCTGCGTCCAAACCTTCGCGCATATCATCGGCGCTATCGGCGCCTGTAACCATGATGACGGGGATATTACGCAATTTGGGGTGATCTTGCATCCGCCGCACGGCATCCAAACCATCCATAACGGGCATGTAGCGATCCATCAAAACGACGTCGATAAACTGGGCGTTAGCTTCCAATATCTCAAGCGCCCGTTGCCCGTTTTCTGCTTTAGTTATGGAGTGATTGAGCGTTGTCACTTGCGCTTCTAAAAACGCCATCGAAAGCGGATCATCCTCCACCGCTAAAACCCGAATGGGCGCAGCACTCTCAAGGAGTGATGTATCAATATTGCTCTCATAAGCCTGTTTCATAATGTTATCTCTCTGTGAATGCTGTTTGAAGGGAATTGTGAATTGGACGCAACATATATTGCAAAATGGTTTTACGGCCCGTGATGACGTCAGCCATCACGGTCATACCGGGTTGCACACGGTTTTTCGGATTTTTACCGACATAATCTTGTTTTAGGATAACTCGCCCCTGATAGTGCCGCCCATTGCCTGCGCCATCATTACCCCGCGAATCGCCTTTAAACGTAGTGGCGGAAATATAATCAAGCTTGCCTTCCACAAAGCCGTATCGTGAAAAATCGAAAGTCGAGAATTTAACCCGTACATCCTGCCCGAGATTCAAATGGCCGATATCCTGAGGGTTAATTTTAACCGCCACTTCCAGCGCTTTATCAAGCGGCAGGATTTCCAAAATTATCTGCCCCGGCTGAATAACCGCGCCAATTGTATTCACACTTAAGCCCTTGATCATTCCGTGGGTGGGGGAGGTAATGGATAAGCGACTCACACGCTCGCGAATTTTATCAACGATTTGCGTATTTTCGTTTTTTTCAGCCTCAATTGCCGCCAATCGTTCAAGGGCCGCGTCACGATGACCAGCTGATAGTGATTGCGCGCGGGCGTTATATTCACCGATTTGCTTGCCGATCAAAAGCTTGTCATTTTCAAGCCGAGTGATATTGCCAACAATATCATTGACCCGCGTTTCATCTTCCATCAATTGCATAGAAGACGCGTAGCCTTTTTGATGCAGTTTCTGGCGTTTATCATACATCTCACGCGCAAGGTATAAATCGTTACGTGCGGTTTGAATTTCGCTACTCAAAGACTGCAAAGACTGTTTTTTCTCCGCGATCTGATCACGAATAATTGAAGCCTCACCCGCACGTGCACTGCGCATGCCATCAAAAAACTGATCTTGATCATTCAATGCATTTTGATCAATTTGCTTGAACATGGAAAAATCAGGCTCACGATTTTCAATGAATGCGCGTAATCGCTCAGCTTGAAGCGACAGCGAAAGTTGCTTTGATTGCGCACGTTGCAAATCTTCATTGATTGTAGCATCGCTCAAAGTCAAAAGGATCTGGCCTTCTTCGACAGTGTCTCCTTCATTCACCAATATGGATTTGACCATGCCTCCCTCAAGATGTTGAACAATTTGCTGATGACCTTGGGGCACGATTTCCCCTGGTGTTCGGGCAATTTCATTCACATTCGTAAATGCTGCCCATACCAAAAAAGCGAGAATAAACAGCGATATCATGCTCATCGTGGCACGAACGATATGCGGATTTACCGCTTCTTCGAGTTGAATGGCTTGAGAGAGATAACGTGTTTGTTTGTCCGACATACTGTTTTTCATGCGGCTTCTCCTGTTCGGCTATTGAGTTGAGGTAGAATGACATCGCGCGCGCCACATACAGATGAACCATCATCTTTTAGCGCCACGATAGTGTCAGCGAGTTTCATGTAATCTTCGCGATAGGTGCAAAGCAATATTGTCCGCTTGCCGCGTGCCCGTGCAATATAGGATTTCAAATTTAAGCCCGTTTTGCCTGATAAAAGACTATTGGACAGATCATCAATCAACATGATATTGGATGGATGAATATAAGCCCGCGCAAGTGATAGGCGCGAAGCTAGCGAGTTTGTAATGACGATTTTTTCATGAGCGCCGATAATGGTATTTAATCCATCTTTGAGGGCTTGCACATCCTCCCACGCGTTAGCCAATTCCAATGCTTTTATAATTTCGTCCTGATCGGCCATCAAATTGGCAAGGCGAAGATTTTCGAGCACACTACCATCAAAAAAGTGCGGAGCCTTTGGTACATAAGCAATTTTACGACGAAGATCGGGCGTATCCAATTGGCGAATATCAAATCCATCAATCATAATTTGCCCTGTATTGGCGCGATGCATGGATTTAACCAACTTCAAAATTGTACTTTTTCCTGTACCGCCACCGCCAGTGATTGCGACCACATCCCCCGCATCAGCATTAAAAGAAAGATCTTTAAACACTAAATCGGAATCCTCTTCATATTGAAACGATACGTTTTGAAATGATATTTTGCCTTTGATTTGTGTGAGGCGAGATGTACTTTTAGCTTCTTGCGCTTCGGTATCAATATCCATCAAATCATTCACTTGACGAATGCTGTTACGCAACTGTTCCAAACGCGGCACCATGGTGCATAGTGAATAAAACGGCGTGACAACGCGCCACACCAAAATCATCGTGGCAACCAAAGCTCCGCTACTTATAGCGCCAGCCCAGATCATATGCACGCCAAACCCAATAGTCGCAACGGCGGCAATAATATTCAAGCTATGTGCAACAGTTTCCGCCACAACACCCAACCAACCTAGGTGAAAATGCGCCATCATTTCACGCCCCGAAAGATGCCGAAATTTTTCCTGCCATTTGGCGTTCAAGCCATGACCGCGAATACATTCCAGCTTTTCAAAAGTCTCAATCGAAAATTGCTGACGCGCTGAACTGGTCTTTGCGGCCAAACGTATAGCGACTTTGACGCGGCTGCGAATGTAGGCAAATAACGCTATATATCCCAAGATCATGAACAAAGGCACAAACACCAATGGCCCTGCGATCAAGGCAATTGCGGCGATTGAAATCACCACAAATGGGGTTTCCAATAACGATAAAAACACTGAACCACTAAAGAAATCGCGTACGGATTCAAAAGTTTTTATTCGTGCAATCTGTGCGGCAACGCTGGCTTTTTCGATCAAATCTGGCGTCAAAGAAATAAGATGCGCAAAAATTCTATTGCCAACAATATTATCAAGCCGCCCCGCAAGCCAAGATAAGCCGCGAGATCGAATGCGCCTTAATTGCCATTCAAATCCAATGGCTATAAACGCGCCTAAACTCAACATGGGCAAAGTACCGATTGAGCCAGCCGCAATCACACGATCATAGACCAGCATAATAAAAAGAGGTGTCGCCAACGCAATGATATTAAGAATAAATCCCGCCACCAAAACTTGCGCAAATGTCCCCTTAAAGCGACCCAGCAGGGCACGAAACCAAGTATGACCACTCCCTGCGCGCATGAATTTTGACGTAGCTGGACGATTTTCATCAAAGTTTTGAAAAAACCAAACTTTACCATTTGTGTTTCTCTCAGGCGGGGTAAGCGAAATGGTTTTGGAGCGAGGGTTGTAATATTGCAACGCCCCGTCCGAATCCTTCCCCAACACAATATATGCCAAGCCTTTGCTAGGTATAAAAATCCCTGGTAATAAGCGCGTATCAATATCTTTGACACTGCACTCTGCTGGACGTGCGAAATAGCCCAGATTCGCCATGGTATTAAGCACATCGCATTCATCAAGCGCTTTATCACCGTGGGGCAGGGCTTCGAGTATCTTTTCTGTTTTGCAATGAGGGTTAATCGTTAAAATTATCGCACACAGGCATACTTCCCACACACCATCTGCATGAAAATGCGTGCGTCCCGTTTCGGCTATCCGCGCTAACATATCAATAATCGGCTGATTGTCGATATAGCGTTCCATGGAACCACGTTTGTTTTGACGAGCAAATCGCTTGTGTCCCTTCTTCGCAACATTATGATGGGGGGTATCTTCACGAGGTAAGATTGCTAAATTGCTCATAGCCTAAGCTCCTTATATGGTCTAACCGATTTTGCGCTACTATGGGCGGCGTTTTCTACTAACCGTCCGTCATGCAAAACAAAATGCCGCTGCATTAAGCTTCGAATATTCAAATCATCCGTAACAACGATCATCGAAGCTTTCCCGCGAATTTGTGCAAATAAATTATACAGTGCGGCATAGCCGTCTTTGTCTAATGTGCGATCAGCATTATCAAACAACACAAGGCGTGGTTTTTGTGCAAGCGCGCGAACGAAAGCGATGCGCTGCTTTAATCCAGGTGAGATGCTGTCAGTGTTGTTGCCATTTAAAAACGTATCAAAGCCTGCGGGCAGCTGTGCGATGTCCCTATCAACATTGAGATATGTCGCAATTTCCCGCGCCTGCGCCTCGGATGTCTGACCAAAGCATGTCATGTTGTCGCGAATTGTCCCGCGAAAAATAAGAGTTTGACTGCGGATATTGCCGACATGGCGTACCAAATCCTGCGGTGCATAAGCCGCGATAGGCTCACCGTCAATCAAAATTTCTCCCGAACTCGCGGGATATAAGCCGCCAATGAGGTTAAGCAAAACAGTTTTACCAGCACCATGCGCGCCGGAAATTAAAATGCTTTGCCCTCGTGAAATTTCCAAATTGATATTTTTAAGCAATGGTGTATTCGCCCCTTCGAATTGAAAGGAAACATTTTTCAATTCTAAATGACCTTGCGATGTTTCTGCCTGATGCAACTTATCATTAGCGCTGCCCGTAATATATTGCGGCGTAGCAAATAGAGAATCCAAATTTTCTTTGGCCAACGTGTAATCCTGATAACGCGCCCATAACGCAAGCCCTTTTTGCACAGGTTGCATCATCCGCCCTGATAATAATAAGGTCGCAATCAATCCCCCTGTCGTTAGCATCCCATGCAAGACAAACCAAGCTCCCGCGCTAATGACGCTAGCGACCATAAGATGGGAGAAAATAGCGGCGATATTAAATGTATTGGCTGTTTCCTGTGTAACCTTAAAATTGCACTGCGTAGAATCTTCCTCTAATTGTTCATAGCGGCGCTGAAATAACTTCTCCAACGCAAACGATTTTAAAGTATGGACGCCTTCTAAGGCTTCAATGAGAAAATCAAAACGTGAATCATCGCTGTTTTCACGGTTTTTTAAAGCCGCACGCAAACGATAACCCCGCCAAAATGAAACCAAAGTAAACGCCCCCAAAATAAAAGCCGGCACAACCGCAAGCGCGTGTGAGATATATATGATTAGCCCCAAAAATAAGGGCACAAACATCAATTCGGTAATGACCGTGAGCGAATAGCCATTGTGAAAATCTCGCAATTTCCCTACGGCCGCCATACGATGCATATGTTTGCCGATCCCATAACTTCCAAGTCGACACAGATCAGCATTTAATACGCGATCCATCGCCATACACGCCATGCGATGCTCATAGGCCGCACCGCTACGGGCGATCACAAAGGCGCGGCATAATCGTAGAATCGCCTCTAACCCCAGCGCGAGACACACGCCGATCACGAGAACCGGAAGCGTGCCCGAGCCGGGGTTTGGGAGAATACGATCATAAACTTGAAGCGTCATAATTGGCAAAGCGAGCGAGAGAACGTTAATCGCAAGCGTAGAGATTAAAAGGCTCCCAACATTTTGACGAAATCCCTTAGGCTTCAGCGACGGTTTGCGAGTTGTGTCCAACATATGTGTGTGATTAGCCAAAGAGTCCTCCTAAAATACCCGTATTTAAATCGAGATCATTATTTAAAACGCCTAGTCCTTCAGCCACTGTGCTACAGGGGTCGGGGAGGCAATCATTCATCCCGCTCACACCGTCAACCAGATCACCGAATAAGCCGCCAGCATCGGAGATAAGGTTTTCCGTCCACTCACCTCCCAAATCCGTATCGGGGGTGCCCAAAAGATCATTATTATCACCCGCCAATAAATCAATAGCGGCTTCTAACTCAGCTTGAATGTCGCCTGTAAAATATTCAGCAGGATCAATCGGCAAATCTCCAAGTGCATCAAGATCCGCCAGATCATTTCCAAAAATATTTGTATCAACATTGGCCAGCAAATCATTGTCACTGCTTGAGTTTTCATCAATGAGCGGTACGATATGCTCAGCAACATCGCTCAATGCATCACCAACTTCACTGAGTAAACTATCTTCTCCGCTCCCGCCTGCGGCATCATTGACAAGCGGGTCGGCAATATCACCAAAAACATTTATGGCGCTGTCGATATCGAGATCAATATCACCAACCACTGCTTCCAAAGGATCAAGCTCAATATCTAAATCCGCCTGCACCAGATCATGCCCAACCAGATCAATATCGGGGGTAAGCGTAATATCACTATCCCCATTCGTATTGTCGGTTTCGCTGTCGCCAAAAATATCCTGATCGCCGATCACGCTTATATCAATGTCGCCGACAACATCTTCTACGACATCCAAAACCACATCGATGGGCAAATCCACCAGCGGCGAATCCAAAATATCGACACCCGTATCAAGCGTTAAATCGCTGTCGGTTCCGCCTAAATTATCACTTCCGCTGCCGATAATGTCGCTGACAACATCTTCCAAAACATCCCCCACAGCCGCAAGAGGTGTATTTTGTAAGGTGCCACCATCAGCGCCATCAATTAACGCATCGGCGGCATCGCCCAATACATCAATCGCCGCGTCAATATCCAAATCAATATCGCCAACCACGGCTTCGATAGGGTCTAGGATAATCTCAGGATTGCCGCTAATTAGGTCATTATCAACCAAATCAATATCAGGCGTAAGGGTCAAATCGCTATCGCCGTTGGCATTGTCCGTATTGGCAGGGTTGAGCAAATTCAAAGCGCCATCAATATTCAAATCAATATCACCAATAAGATCCTCAACTGGGTCAAGAATGATGTCTATAGGTGCATTGGGCAACGCTCCATTCAATAGGTCAAGATTGGCAACAAGATCCCCATCCGCATGATCATCGCCGCCACCTGGTAAATTTAAAAGATCATCAAGCGCGTCATGAACCGTGTCCGTCACAATATCCACGATATTGTCCAAATCACCAAGATTATCGGTTAAATCGCCCAAGTCGCCCAAGTCGCCCAAGTCACCTAAATGATCCGTTGTGGCATCAAGAATCGTTTCTAACTTTTGTGTAACCTCTTCCAAAATAACTAGCTTAGGCGCAATGATGGTATTAATGGCAATTTCAGTAACAGCCTCAACGATTTGATTAAGCGTAAGTGTATTTACGCCCGCATCAATATGCGTTTGAAACAAATTATTGATCGGCACGGTGATGGTTGTGGTTGCTAAATTAATCACATTTAAATCGACAATCAAAGTCGGCGCATTTCCAAGAATATTTGTTATGTGGTCACCCGTATTGGTGATGTTAATTAAAACATTGCTGATGTTTTGGCTAAGATCAGTCGTGATGTTGTTAATGACATTGCTCACATCACCCAAATCAATTAGATTTGTCACATCAATATTGACGACGCTATCAATCAAAATATTTGTCGTGTTTGTCACATTTTGCGTTAAATTGGTCAGCGTATCGCCCAGATCAATGAAAATATTTTCAATGCTTTGCGTCAGATCACCAAGATCAATATTAAGCGTGTTGTTGCTTAAAAAATTATAAATGAATGTATCATCGCCGCTATGATGTCCGTCATGCCCATCTTCTCCGTCATTGCCATCTTGCGGTGGGGGAATATCCGGAGTTTCACCTGCTGCCCCATTTGTTCCATTATTCCCATTTTGTCCATTTAACGGATTATTAAGCGCTAACCCAGATGTAGAAGAGCTGAATGATCCCACATCAGAGGATAAAGTAGATGCGCTCACCGAACCCACGGTTGCGGAGGTAAAATTCCCAACACCCGACGCGTTGTTGCCCTGTTGGGCGGCATCATGCGCAGCATCCAAAGGGCGGTCTGTATCAAAAGAAAAACCCCGTGATGATGATTGATCATAAAGATTTTTTTGATCAAAGCCTTCTGCTAGCCCTAAGGCTTTACCTTGGCCGAAATTACTAAACGCCATGGCGTTATTCGATCCATCAACAAAAGTAAATCCGTCATTGGTTTTCAAATTGTTATTGCTCAACGACGCTTGCAAGCTGGCATAGGCCATGTTGCCAGATCCAAAAACGCTTTCGGTAACGCCATCGAGATCCTCCGCCGAATATTGGTCGGCATCTAGCTTACTCAATGGAACAATCAAAATGCCATCATCGGATAAAGTAAGGTTTTTTGAAGTCAGATCGGTTGGTAGCATGATATTCCCCTTTTAAAACTATAAACGTTAAACCTCATGCTATCAATCATAAGTTGTGTAATGGTTAATTTTATATTCAATTATATCTTTGTTTTAATTATATAATACGACTGTATGCAGTTTTTTGTTTCTTTGGTAAAGCCTGTTAAAAATAGTACACTCATAGTTGTGTAAGTTAATTTAATGCGGGGAAATTATGCGTATATTTTTATTGTTATTAACGGTGTTATTTGTAAATACAGCCTATGCAGACGATCAGAAAAATTTTAATGCGATAGTGGATAATGCGCTTCAAAAGCATCCGTCATTTCATGCCGCTCAGGAAGAATTGAATGCGCGCCGCGAAGAAATGCCACAAGCAAAAAGCGGATGGCGCCCCAGCTTAAATGCAGAAACAGGAATTTTCACATCCCACGTAGACAGCAATAATTTTGGAAGCGGCGATGGTGCAACCACAAAAGATATCACTTTAAATATTAATCAACCAATATGGCGCGGCGGAAGAACATTTTCCGAAGTTGATCAGGCGCGTTATTCTATTATGGCGGGTGAGGCAGTTTTAGCCAAGGCAAGGCAAGATATAGTTTTGAATATCGCACGTGCAACAATCGGCGTTGTTCGTGCTCGTGAAACTTTGGCCTTAAGACAACGCAATGAAGATTTGTTTCGCAACGAATTAAACGCAGTCATCGAACGCGTGGAGATGGGTGATTTAACCATGACAGATGCGCGCCTTGCAAAATTGCGGCAAACACGCGCTCGCACTTTGCGCCAAAATGCACAATCTCAAGTTAATAATGCTGAATCTAGTTTCAAAAATATTGCCTTTCAAAATGCACCAGCAAATCTGTCCTTGCCGCCAATATTGGCACTAAACCCGTCGCAAGATTTAACCCACCACCCTGAAATTCTAAACGCTCAGCATGAATATTTGTCAGCAAAATATGGCCTGAAAGCTATTCGTCAGGAGCTTATGCCTCAGCTTTCTGCCTACGCCTCATTGAACCGCCAATGGGATCCCCAACCTGGTATTGTTGACAAAAGCGCGAGCGAAGTTATTGGACTTCGCGCGACTTTAGCACTTTATGAGGGCGGCGCAACGCGATCACGCATCCGTCAAGCAACCCATACGCATAAGCGGTTGGAATATATTGTGCAGGACGTAGAAAATAATTTGCGCACAGATATCGCACGATACAGCGAGGATATGAACGCCGCCCAAGAGCGTATGAATAACAGTCGCGAAGAAATCGACGCCGCGCATTTGGTGTTAGAGGGCATGCGAGCCGAAAGCATTATGGGACAACGCTCTCTTAAAAATGTTCTCGACGCGGAGCAGGATACCATTGATGCGCAATTATCACTAATTAATGCTGAGGGCGATGCACGCTTGGCACACTATGAATTGGCGCAGGCATATGGCGCTTTAAACATACTTTTTTCACCACACCAAACTAATTCAACGCCATAACTGCATTATTGGATATGGTTTATTTAAACGCTTTTAAAGCCTCATCATAAAGTATTTTTAATTCGTGACCTTCAAGTGAATTTTTAAAATATTTTTCAATATTTTCATTGATAAAATTCAATTGTAGCTTTAGCGCCTCGCGTTCATTTTTATTCGTACAAAGTGGCGCAAGCGTTTTGATTTTCTTGATCAAATGTCCTGTCACGTCAGGCTTAGTGTCTGCAGATTGGCGAATTTGCGTAAGCGCGATCATGATCACGCTGGCTTCGCTGTTTTGATCGGCAATTAAACAACATTTTTTCTCGTCATCTAAATATATATGCCCCGCCAATTCCTTTTTAAATAAATGTGATAAGGCGGCTGAAAGCTGATCCAAGGTGGCCATAGCCGTAAAATTATCATTTATACCCGGCGACAGGGCGCGTATTGCGATTTCGACCAAATGACGCACAGAATATTCGATATCTTGCGTGGAGGTGCGCACTCGCCCAATTCCAATATTGCTTAAGATATTTTTGCAAATTTCATCGCTTGCATTTTCAACCGGCCAAATACCAATGCCGCCTTCTCCTTCAACCACAAAACGCCCAGCCTTACAGTTGAGTTTTATGATTAAATTATGTTTCGATGCAATATTAACGATAGATTGATAATTAATATATTGCACATACCCGCTTTTACTAAAATGCACCTCCCGTGTGTCCTGTCCAAAATTTTTCGGTAATTCTGTTTCATAAACCCGAAATTCATGATCACTATCGGAGCGACCAAGCCGTTCAATGGCGGTTTTTAACTCCTCGCTGATATTCATGATCACGTTATTGGCAATGCTTGATTGTGCAACATGATGGACAAACGCCAGCAAAACAAACAAATTCATAAAACACATCGCAAACACAAGGCTAATGGTCAGGGCTGGCGTGCGAATGGTTAAAACCTCATCATGTAAAATGCGCGTAAGCACGAAACACCCAACCACCGCACCCAGAAAAATCCCCATATAAATCTGCGTCTGCCGATCCCCCATGAATACTTTGATGATGCGTGGGCCCAATTGTGACGCGGCAAGGCTAAGCACCACCATAGTGATCGAAATTGCCAGTGTCGCCATCGTAATCATTGACGGCATAAGCGTTGAAATCACCTGCTTGGCATCTTCGGTCGTACCGTTATACAAAAGCTTTGGAATTTCCAGATCTTTTAAAATATGCATTTCAAAGAAATACATAGTTAAAGTAGCAAAAAAATAAATCACACAAATAATGATGGGCACAAACCAAAGGCTTGCTTTCATCATTGACCAAACATTTAATATTCTTGAAAACACGCGATGCCTAACTGAAGGGGGATATTGTGGAAATCATACATTTAAAGCATACTTTAAGTTCCTAGATATTAAAAGGATATGCGCTCCATGAGTAATGACAATAACATCAGAAATTCCATTTCAGCAATGCACGAAGAAATTGCGGAATATCGTCGTGCAATGCATGAAAACCCGCAAACAGCCTTCGAAGAAACATACGCGAGCAACCTTGTGGCGGAAAAACTCACCGCATGGAATATCCCGCTTGAACGCGAGATCGCCGTCACGGGAATAGTTGCAACCATTAAAGGCACAAAAACCGATAGCGGCAAATCCATAGGGCTTCGCGCCGATATGGATGCGCTTGATATAATCGAGGAAAACAACAAGCCGTGGGTGTCAAAAACCCATGGTAAAATGCACGGATGCGGTCATGATGGCCACACGGCGATGCTTTTAGGGGCGGCAAAATACCTGAATGAAAACCGCGAGTGTTTCAACGGCACTGTGCATTTGATTTTTCAACCCGCCGAAGAAGGCTATGGTGGCGCGCATAAAATGATAGAAGAAGGCTTGTTTGATCGCTTCCCCTGCGACAGCGTCTACGGGCTTCATAACTGGCCACGCCTATCGCGTGGAACAATCGCGATGCGTGAAGGCGCAATTATGGCCGCCGCAGACCGTTTCGATATTACAATCGAAGGGCAGGGCGGTCACGCCGCCGCGCCTCATAAAGCCAACGATCCGATCATTGTTGGCACGCATCTGGTCAATGCGCTCCAAACCCTCGTCAGCCGCACCGCCGACCCGCTGGAGCCTATCGTTATTTCCATCACAAATTTCAATGCGGGAACTGGCGCGTTCAATGTTATCCCGCAAAGCGCAAACCTCAGCGGCACACTCCGTACATTTGATCCTCTCCTGCGTACGCAAATGATTGAGCGCATTTGCGAAATGACCCGCGATACCGCTGCATTATTTGGCGCAAAAGCTGAATGTATATTCATGAAAGGCGGCTATGACCCCACCGTTAATTCACCAGATGAAACCGCATTTTGCGCCAAAGTCGCGCGTGAATTGGTTGGTGATGAAAATACGGACGCCGATGTCACGCCCGTTATGGGCGCGGAAGATTTCGGAGCAATGCTTCAGGCGCGCCCCGGCTGCTACATCTTCCTCGGCCAAGCTGAAGAAGACCCCAAATCCAACCACAACCACATGGTCCACACCCCCCAATATGATTTCAATGACGCAATCATACCTTTAGGCATTGAATATTGGGTGCGGGTGGTTGAGGGGGCTTTGGAAAAATAAATAATTTAAGCTTTTTTTAATTTTTTACTGTCAACATTATTTTTGACAACATTAAGGATAAGCTATGACTGATCAAAACTTAGATGCACAACGCGCATGGGAGACAGCTCAAAACAAGACTGCTCCAGAGATAACAAAGCAAACCGTTAATGAGCTTGCTGAAAGAATTAAGCAAGATCCATATTATGCTTCCGTACCTGAAATAGCAGAAAGTATTGCTAAATATATGCTGGTTCTTACAGATAATACTGATTTGGTTTTAGATATTGCTGCTGATGATGATGTTTATGAGCTACAAGCGATTGAAATCATGACGAAGGCCAGCTTTTTTGCAGTTATGCAGGATACGAAAGATTTTCCTTTGGAAGCAAATTCTTTAGATGATTATCTGGGGCAAGCTTTAAGAAATATGAACTCTGATGTTGTTCAACAATTATTAAGTGAGGAGCAACGGCAAGCCCTAACAGATTACATTAATGAAGCACACGAAGATGGGTTGGTCACAAAAGAAGAACTTTTTGATTTTGGTGTTTTGCAATCTAAAATTGGCGTTGAAACGGCTGATCGTCTTGGTGTTGAAAGTATGGAAGATTACGAGCCGTCTTTGTCCAGCCAAAAAGCCGCATTGACGTTATTTGAAGCGCTAGATATAGAGCCAACTGAGGATCGTATCCAAAATATGGCATCACGTGCTGACTCCTCTTCAGCAATGCTCAGTGGCGCATTTCCACAAAAAAGCGCTCCAGAATTGGAGCAGGGGGCCAGTCCTGCTGATGTACCTGATCAATCAATATAATAATCTTTAAATAATAAATTTGACACCACACCCAAAATAATATTAAGCTTCAACTCATGAGCAAAACACGCGCACATAACCCAAGCCCGCGACGCCCACGCTAATCTTTTGATTAAGCGGGCGGATTTTTCTCGACCCTAAATTTTTTCAAAATCTCGAAAACTTTGAACGCTTA
>JBBKXA010000045.1:0-11577 GCA_037969235.1 Bdellovibrionales bacterium
ATATAAGATAAAATCGAAACGATAATCTTTGCCATAATCGAAATAATGTGTTGAAATAAAGATATAGGGTCAAACTATCTTAAAGGATATAGACCATAGATATTTATAGCGCGAAAACCGCAGCTAGACACATATGGGGAAGATTAAAATGCATCCGATTAAATATTTGAATTACAAAAATAATCATGAATATACATGGAAAACTCATCCGCGCATGGCGTATGTGCCGCCATTTATTCTCGTTATGCTCATGGCGTTGATATTTTTTACAGCTGCCCCGGTACTAGCGTTTGAAACTGTAGAAGTGAGGCAAAGTTTGCATGGCGATATTGCCGCAACGGCACTTGATCAAAGCAGAGATGCACATTCTGGTGCGTGCGATGCGTTGTTACAAAAAGTATCTTATTCTTCACAGGACTCAGACCTGAGTTCTCGCCAGCGCGCGGCTGGCAGTGCTGCGGCTTTTGGCCTTATCATTGTGGTGTGCGTTTTGCCCTTTCGCCGCCAGAAATTGTCAAATCCCGTACAAAACCACGCCTTGATCTTTGGCATACACAAGGCGATGTTTCCCGTGACCGATCTGCTCTTTCGGTTGCGGCATATCGTGATTGCCAAAAGAAAGAGGCTCTGCAAGCTTTGGGAGGATTTCGTTGGGCTCGTTAAACCAACTTTGATCGCTCTCACAATCCGGCCGTTCCATGGTGCCCCTTTAAGACTACAGGGCATTGTGGAGCGGCTTTTTTTCAAGATTGATTGAAAATATTTTGTAGTATTTTTTTTGTTGCGGTTTTCGCGTATTTATTGGCGATGAAATAACCTGCGCCCAGGGCTGTGAGGATTGCAAAAACGCCTACGCCGGCGGCAAAACTAGCATTTGGCATGATGCTTTGGACGATAGGCTGAAGCGCCGTATAATAAGCTACGATGATAGTAAGCGCCGCAGCTACGCCAATCGCATAGCCAATCATCCGAGGGCGTTTGTTGATATGTCGTAAAGCTGCGTGTGCCATTCTGATCAATTTCTCAACATTGATTTCCGACAAACCAAGCGGATTTTCTTGCATGATGATCCGTAGCGCTTCGGCGGGTTTGTGGCTGGCGCTTGCGTGTATGATGGATTGCAGGGTTCGGTATTTGCCTGCTTGTTTAAGATGTGCGGTTATATCGCCCTGCCCCATTGCGGCGCTTCGTAGAGATTTTATGCCTTTGGAAATGATTTTTTCGAGAAATGGCGGGGCATTTTCGATTTTTGCATGTTTGCCGACAATCATAACGGGGATTTCGAGGTTTTTAATTTTAAACACTGCATGACCGAGCGGTAGTTTCAGGCCATAATCAATGCGAATGAATTTTTGACTGGGTTGGTCCTCACCCTGTGCGGGAGCTGGCGGTGATTGCAAGATTTCAACTTTGGCGTGTTCATTTAAATTGTGCTTTATATTTTCAATATATGCGGCTAAATCGGTGGGCAAATGGGCGTGATCAAATTCAAAATGCGCGATAGCTTTGATTTGCACGCTGGTGATGTGTGAACTCCAGCCTTGTCCCTCACATGCGTGACATTGTTCAATACCTTTGCCATTACAAGCTTGGCAAGGCACAGTTTTGCTTTGTTGGCATTGTGTGCAATGCACTCGGCCATCGCCATTGCAGCGCACGCAAAGATTGTTTGCGCCACTGCCCGCGTCGATATATTTACGCCCACCGCATGTGGGACAAATATCTGTACCACGTCCGTGGCAGCGTGGGCATGGCTGGCGCGCGCTACCGTGGCATTTCTGGCATTTCAAGTTGGCTTTGCCTGCGCACGTTTTGCACTGTTCGTGGGTGATGTAATCTTTATTTAAATTTGGTAGAGGAATGGCGGTTTCGGATAAGCCAACGCCTTTATCTTCACGGCTTAGGATTGTGGATTTTATTTGTTCAACAGTAGTGGGGTTATTCACCAGCGCTTCAAGATCCGTTTTGATTGCGCTTTGAACAGCGCTCGCGCTGGGGAAGATGGCGCTCCCGCCGATTTGACCGCCTTTTGTGGAGGTGGTGGTTTCAGACTCAAGCGTTAGGCGCGTGAGGGCAACAAATGCATGGGTTTGGACATCAAATTTCTCAACGCAAATATCTTTTACGTCTACGCCATTGCCTTCTATGGCTTTGGTGATTTGATTGAGGGCTATATTTTGAAGCTCTTGCATTAAAAAGTCTCACTCGCTTATGATGCTTATAAAGCCTCATATTTTATGCTTTAATTAAGATGACAGTTTATGAAGGTTAAATCAAATGTCTGAGGTAATTTTGGAACAAGATACGATTTTTGCGCTGGCTAGCGGTTCTGGTCGAGCTGGTGTGGCAGTGGTGCGTGTATCTGGGGCGCAGAGTTGGGTGAGCCTAGGGGCTTTATCGGGCCGTGATGATTTTACGCCGCGTATGGCACAGCTTTGCCGCCTTTGTAATGATAAGCGGGAAGTTTTAGACAATACGTTGGTTCTCCCCTTTCGCGCTCCCGCCAGCTATACAGGTGAAGATGTGGTCGAATATCATTTGCATGGTGGACGCGCGGTGATTGAATCTGTTCTTAAGGCCCTTGCTGGACAGCCGCGGCATCGTATGGCGGAGCCAGGTGAGTTTACACGCCGCGCTTTTGAAAACGGAAAGATGGATTTGACAGCTGCTGAGGCGGTTGCGGATTTAATTGATGCGGAAACGCAAGCGCAAAAATATCAAGCATTAGGGCAAATGGACGGCAAGTTGGGTGCTTTATACGAAGGGTGGATGACTCGTTTGAAAAAGGCGCTCGCGCATATTGAAGCGGATATTGAATTTCCTGATGAGGATATGCCTGATGGATTAGCGCCTGAAGTTTTGGCTGTGATTAAATCGCTTGAAAAGGAGATGACGGCACATTTGGATGATGATCGTCGTGGAGAGCGTTTGCGCGATGGGATTCATGTCGCGGTGATTGGTGCGCCTAATGCGGGTAAATCAAGTTTGGTGAATGCATTGGCACAGCGCGATGTGGCGATCATTTCGGATATTGCCGGCACAACGCGCGATGTTATTGAAGTGCATCTGGATATTGGTGGATTTCCTGTGATATTGGCGGATACGGCGGGTTTGCGCCCTGACCAAATTGGACAAGAGGGACAAGAAGGTATTGAATCCGAAGGTATTCGCCGCGCTTTAGATCGTGCGCAGAAGGCCGATATTACATTGTTGATTTTTGATGCCAGTCAGAATGCGCCCGATGTTCATACGCTCAATTTGATTGATGAGCGCAGTATTTTAATTTCTAATAAAATTGATATTGGCAGCGGCGAATCGATGCTGAATGGGGCAATTAAAGTTTCTGCTAAAACGCAGCAAGGGTTTGCGGCTCTGATGGATGCTTTGCTTGTTAAAATTAAAAGCTTTATGGATGATTCACGTGAAGCACCGTCTTTAACACGCGCACGTCATCGTGAGCATGTGCAGAATGCGTTGAATAGCTTGATCCGCGCGCAAAGTGCAGCGCTGCCTGAATTAACGGCGGAAGATATACGTTTGAGCGTAAGAGCGTTGGGCATGATTACGGGGCGCGTTGATGTCGAACAATTGCTTGATTTGATTTTCAAAGATTTTTGCATAGGGAAGTGATATAATCACGAACACGGTTTTGCACCGCATAACGAGCTTGATATAAACAACTCGGATGTTCAAGATTGTTAAAATGCACTTTCATTGCATCGCGGAGCGTTTTAAAAGTCGGTGTTGGAATAACAGGATGGTTTTTTTCTGCTGCCGTTTGTCTTGCTTCTTCAAATTCAATCACAAGATTAAGATAGTCGGTTAAAATTGTTTCTTGTGGATTTCCAACTGCGCAACGCATAAAAAATTCACCTACAAAGCTTGAGTAAGGTTGCGGCAACCCTTTGCCTAACCCCAGTTTGAGATGAACATTGGTCGTTAAATTTGTATATACTTCTGCACCTTCATCTCCATAAAGTGATTGGAAGACTTCATGAAGCGGTTTAAGCCCTTGTGAGGTTAATATTTCATTCATAACAGTTCACTGCATAATTATTTTTGCATAGCTTTTGTTTGGAGGCTTTGCAGATAAATTAGTTTATTTATTATAGGTTCTACTGTATAAGAATTTCTATGCAAAATTCAAGTAAAATCGTATTTGATGTGATTGTTGTTGGTGGCGGTCATGCGGGATGTGAAGCGGCGGCGGCGGCGGCGCGGATGGGCGCCCAAACGGCGTTGTTGACGCACGACCTGTCTACGGTTGGCGTAATGTCATGCAATCCTGCGATTGGTGGGCTTGGTAAAGGGCATTTGGTGCGCGAAATTGATGCGCTGGATGGTTTGATGGGGCGCATTATCGATCAATCGGGCATACAATTTCGTATGCTGAATGCCTCGAAAGGCCCTGCTGTGCGGGGACCACGGGCGCAAGCGGATCGTAAATTATATCGTGAAGCGATGCAGACAGAATTGTCGCATTATCCTAATTTATCATTTGTTGAAGGTGGCGCTGAAGATCTCGTTTTAAATGATTCACAAGAGGTGGTGGGTGTCAAAACCACCGATGGCCGTATTTTAAAATGTGATGCGGTGGTATTAACTGCGGGGACTTTTTTACGTGGCGTTATTCATCGTGGCGATGAGCAAATTCCTGCGGGGCGTGTGCGTGAAAATGGAGGTGTCGAAGCGCCTGCTATTGGTTTGGCATTAACATTGGAGCGTTTGGGCTTTCCTTTGGCACGATTAAAAACGGGAACCCCTGCCCGTCTTGATGGCCGCACCATTGACTGGTCGGCTTGTGAGGAGCAATTGGCGGATGATCGCCCAGTGCCTTTTTCTTATTTAAATGATGAGATTAAAGTGCCACAAATTGCCTGTCACGTTACTTATACGAACGAAAATACGCATAAAATTATCGCGGATAATATTCACCGTTCGGCGATGTATTCGGGCAATATTTCTGGTGTGGGGCCACGTTATTGCCCTTCTATTGAAGATAAAGTCCATCGCTTTGCGGATAAGTCACGGCATCAAATTTTCTTGGAGCCCGAAGGGTTAGATAATCATACCGTATATCCGAACGGAATTTCGACATCATTGCCGAGTGAGGTTCAGGATCTTTATATCCGTTCTATCCGTGGTTTGGAGAATGTTGAAATCCTCGAATATGGTTACGCGATTGAATATGATTATTGTGATCCGCGCGATTTAAAAAATACGCTTGAGAGCAAGCGTGTAGCTGGTTTATTTATGGCGGGTCAAATTAATGGGACTACGGGATACGAAGAAGCTGGCGCGCAAGGTTTAATGGCGGGCATTAATGCAGCTTTGCGTGTGAGTAATGCTGCGCGTAAGTCTGTGGACAAAGTCGGGATTGTTTCATGTGAAACAAATTCTGATGGCAAGCAAAAATTTACGCTGGATCGTGCCGATGCTTATATTGGCGTTTTAATTGATGATTTGATAAACCATGGCGCGCCTGAGCCATATCGCATGTTTACCAGCCGCGCGGAATATCGATTGAGATTACGTGCGGATAATGCGGATCAACGATTGACGGATAAGGGTATTGCGATTGGGTGTGTGGGCGGCAAGCGCGCACAAAGTTGGGAAGCAAAGTTGAAGGCTTTGGACGAGGCGCAATCGATGGTGCATAATTTACACGCATCACCAAGCGTTTTGGAAAAACATGGCATTAAAATTAACAAAGATGGGGTGCGTCGCACAGTTTCGGATTTGCTCGCTTACCCTGAAATTAATTGGGCGCGTGTTGCGCAAATATGGCCCGAGCTGAACTCAATAACGCCCGATATTCGTGAGCAGGTTGAGTGTGATGCGCTGTATGCGAATTACATGGGGCGACATGAAGCAGATATAGCCGCCTTTCGAAAAGATGAAGCGCTCCTGTTACCCACTAATTTGGATTATAATGAGATTGGCAGTTTATCAAACGAGGTGCGTGCAAAGTTAGAGCAAGCTCGCCCTGAAACATTAGGCGCAGCATCGCGAATTTTTGGCGTGACTCCTGCTGCAGTGATTGCTCTTTTGCGTCATGTCAAAAAAGGTGGCTCATCTCATAAGCGGAACAAGGTCCAGCATGTGGCCTAAGCATTTTAATGAAGTGGAGGGCTTACGTGTTTCACATGAAACATCTTCACGGTTAGAAATCTACTATCAGCTTTTGTTAAAATGGCAAAAAGCGATTAATCTTGTGAGTAAAAATACGTTACAAGATTCGTGGGCGCGGCATTTTGCAGATTCGGCGCAATTAGCACAACATATAAGAGCGGATGTTTCACGTGAATCACGGCACGTTGTAGATTTGGGGAGTGGTGCAGGATTTCCTGGGCTGGTGCTTGGCATTATGAGGCCAGATCTGGAGGTCCATCTTGTGGAATCGGATGACCGTAAATGCCAGTTTTTGCGCACTGTTTCACGTGAATCAGAAAGTTCAAACATTCATGTGCATTGTGCGCGTATCGAAGATGTTTGCGATGAAATTCGTCCCAATGTTGTTACGGCACGCGCCTTGGCAGATTTAGCATCTCTGCTCGATTTGGTTTTACCATGGGCCCAAAGTAACCCAAATTTGGAGTGTCTTTTTATGAAAGGCTCGGGTGCACAAGATGAAATTAATCATGCAAATGATTACTTTAATTTTAACTCCGTTTTGTATGAAAGCATCACAGATCCTTCGGCAAGTATTGTGCATATAAAAAATATTGATGTTATATAGATGTGAATAAGACGTCAGAATATCTTGCAATATTTTACGAATCTGTGCAAAGTGTACGTGTCTTCACATTAATCGTTTAAGGGGTTCGATATGGCGTTAGCGGCATCTTCACGCACAAATCTAGGTATACGTACGTCGCAACATTCTTCGTCCATTCTACCGTCTAGCGGTGTACCGCGGTTATTGGCAGTGGCTAATCAAAAAGGCGGTGTTGGCAAGACCACTACGGCTATAAATTTGGCAACGGCCTTGTGCGCGGTTGGACAAAAAGTTTTACTTGTTGACCTTGACCCCCAAGGCAATGCTTCAACGGGGTTGGGTGTTCGTCGATCTATGACAAAATTAAGCGCGTATGATATTTTGTTTGATGATGCGAGTATTGCCGATGTGGCTGTAAAAACCAAAGTGCCGAGACTTTCTATTGTACCATCATCAGTGCATTTGTCGGGCGCGGAAATTGAATTGGTGACGGCGGAAAACCGGGAATATCGTCTTAAAAATGCGCTTCGCCAGCCGCACCCTTATGATTATATTATCCTCGACTGTCCGCCATCTTTAAATTTATTGACGTTGAACGCCTTGGTGGCGGTTGATTCTGTAGTGGTGCCATTGCAGTGTGAGTTTTATGCGCTCGAAGGTTTGAGCCATTTGACCAAAACGGTTGAGCGCGTTCGTAAGCAATTTAACCCTGGCCTTGATATTCATGGGGTGGTTTTGACGATGTATGATCAGCGTAATAATTTAACCGCCATGGTTGAGCGGGATGTGCGTGGTTTTTTTGGGGACAAGGTCTACAAAACAGTTATTCCGCGCAATGTTCGGTTATCCGAAGCGCCTTCTTACGGCTTGCCTGCAATTGTTTATGATATGAAATGCTCGGGTGCTAAGGCTTATATTCATTTGGCAAAAGAAGTCATTAAACGTGAGCGTGAGATCAAGAAGGCGTTATTAGCGGCTTAAATCGGCTAATTAGTCAGTTTTGAGTGTTGTTATATTAAGGAGATTGGTATGGATCCAAAAAATAGAGGTTTGGGGCGTGGATTAAACGCTTTGTTTGACGATGATGAAGGTGTGTTGCCGCAAAAAGATGCAGACGGGCAAATTCAAGGACGCAAGCGCGATATGTTGGGTGTTGATCAGTTAGAAGCTGGAGATGGACAGCCGCGCACGGTTTTTAATGATGAGGCACTTGATGAATTGGCGGAATCGCTTCGCCGTCATGGTGTTTTGCAACCTTTATTGGTGCGTGAACATAACGAGCATAGCGGTAGATATCAAATTATAGCGGGAGAACGCCGCTGGCGCGCCGCGCAATTGGCGCAGTTGCATGAAGTACCCGTTATTGTTATGAGCATTTCAGACGCTGAAGCTTACGAAATTGCTTTAATCGAAAATTTGCAACGCGAAGATCTTGACCCGATTGATGAAGCGCGTGGCTATCAAAAATTAATGGATGTTCATGGCTATACGCAGGAAAAGCTTGCGGAAAGTTTGGGGAAAAGCCGATCTCACATCGCCAATATGTCGCGTTTGCTGCAATTGCCCGTTAAAGTGCAAAATTTACTGAGTAAAGGTGATATTTCCATTGGCCATGCGCGCGCCTTAATTACGGCTGAAAATGCTGAGGTTTTGGTGAAAGATATTATCAAACGCAATTTGAATGTGCGAGAAACTGAAAGCCTTGTAGCTGATAGCCAAGGACGCGATGTTAAAAGCAAAACTAAATCGCAAGACCAGCAACACGCACTGGATAAAGATGTAGATACACTTGCGCTTGAAGAAGAAATGTCTAATGCGCTAGGTATGCGCGTGAGTATCGATAGTCGTGATGGTCAAAAAGGCCGTGTGGCAATTGAATTTAAATCATTGGATCAACTTGACGAACTTTTGCGCCGTTTGAGCAATGATGCAAGCGATTGTGGAGATCAGCCGTCTAAACGGTTATCAGCATAGTATATTCCATTAGCGCGATTTGCTTATGCCTAGCACAGCTTGGGCGCATAATGTATCAACGGGGGCGCCTGTTTGTTTACATTGCGCCTCTAATTCCATAAGCTTTTGAAGTACTTTTTCCAAACCTTTTGTCGACCAACGTCCAATTTGTGCACGAAATGCGGGTTGTTGTTTGAAAAATATTGGGGGCGCAGCTGTTTTCATCACAAAATCGATGCTTTCACCAGTTTCTATTTTACATTTAGCTAGGTGTAGGCGTTTGAAATGATTTTGTAGTGATCTTAAAATCATCACAAAATTAACATCTTCCTCGCTCAAGCGTGCTAGCGTCATTAAAGCTTTGGCGGAATTGTGTCCCGCTGTGGCGTAGACAAGATCATCAAGGGCAATAGCGCCTGCTTCTCCGCAACATGCTTGTACATCAGAGATATTCACGGGGCTTTGATCCTGACCTTTGTAGGTCATCAGTTTTTCCAGTTCTGCGCGTACTTTTTGTCGGTCACCAGATATATTGCTCGCAAGCCAGCTACAGGCATCATTATCAATGGATAATTTATTATCACGCAAAGTTTCACGGATAAGACGCATCAGATTTTCTTCATCCTCGACATAGCAAGGAATGGCGGCGGCGTTTTTGGCGCTTTCGCATAGTTTGCGCAAACTGCTACGCGGGGATAATTCCCCTGCTTCAATCACAATCAAAGCGCTATCAGCGGGATTGGCAAGATAATCTTTAACTAGCGGCGTTATCTTATCGGTGGCATTTTCGACACGGATGAGGCGCTCTCCGCCCATCATGGACATGGCGCAGGCTTCATCGCTCAAGCGCGCTGGGTCATCTTTAAGGGCTTCGGCATATATTGTGACAGCGTTAAAGGGATCATTTATATCCGTTACAACCGTTAGGCCAATAATTTTGGCGCGTTCTTTCATTAAACCGTTATCGGGGCCATAAATTAAAATTACGCGCGCCGCAGGATTGGGGCTTTTGACAAAGGGTTCAATATCGCGGAAGCCAAGTTTCATAGATTTAGCTTATATCATTGCACATGTTGTAACCAATAGCTTTGGTTTGCTTGGCGTTATAATTTTTCGGTAATGATATTGTCATTGGTGTAAACACAAATATCAGCAGCGATTTTTAATGATTTTTGCGCTATTTGTTCGGCAGTCAAATCTTGATCATACAATGCACGCGCTGCAGCAAGGGCATAATTACCGCCTGACCCGATCCCGATTATACCGTCTTGTGGATCAACAACATCGCCGTTACCCGTGAGGATAAGCGAGGTTTCTTTATCGGCTACGGCCATTAAAGCCTCAAGTTTGCGTAGATATTTATCTGTACGCCAGTCTTTGGCGAGCTCTACGCATGCGCGGGTAAGTTGACCGGGATGCGCTTCGAGCTTGGATTCTAAGCGTTCGAATAACGTAAAGGCATCGGCAGTTGATCCTGCAAATCCTGCAATAATATCATTGTCACGCCCTAAGCGGCGGACCTTACGGGCGTTGTTTTTTAAAACGGTTTGTCCCATCGACACTTGCCCATCTCCGCAAATGACGACTTCGCCGTTTTTGCGAACAGATAAAATGGTGGTGCCACGCCATTTTTGTGCGTCGGCATAATTTTGATGATCACTCATGCTTTTAGATATGTGCGCAAATGGCGTTTAAGTCAAGAACAGAGATTTTGTTCGCGCTAACTTTTTCATAACGTTTTATTAACGTGGTTTTAGTACACTATAAGGTAGGAATAGTTACGAGAAGGCCATGAGAGAGAATTTTAAACATAAAATAGCGGTGAAAATATGAAATATGATCCGTTAGCGCCCAGTGATATTGAGAGTGATGATTATTATCAACACGCTGATCTGTTGCGCGAAGAAGAATTAATAGAAAATAATCGTATTAATTTAGTGCAGCAAGGAGGCTCCGATAAGCTTGCAGGTATACATGACCGCGCGGCTCTTGCATCAAAAACGCGAAATGGTTCACCAGAAGAGCGCGCAGCTGACAACAGAAGAAGTGATTGTGCCGCAGTATTTTACAACATCATGAGCAATATGCATGCGCGTTTGGACTGGCTAGCGGATGCGATTGAAGAAAATATTAGACGCATTGAACAGCTTGCCAATTTGGCGGACGAATTGAAAGGCCGTGCTCATCAACTCACGGAACAATCGGTAGAATTAGTATTGACCAATATAGAACTGGAAGACGTCGTTGATGAGATCGCCAAGGGCGAGTGCGACATTAATAGTGACGGTAGTCCGATTATTACGGAAGTCGCGGAAGCGGCATTGCAAGATTATGAGGAAAAAAATGATGTGGTGGTTGATCGCCGTGATCATAGCCAAATTGCTGAGATTTTGACGGATACGGTGTCCGATAACGAGCAAGAAGCCGCGCAGAACCAAGACGAGGCAGTTGCTTTGGTCACTGAGGTTGTCGCAATCGAGACCGAAGTAGAAGTTATCGTTGTTGAAACACAAGAAATGACGGAAGAAGCCGCAGATATTGAAGATACACTGTCTAATCCTGATGCGCTTATGACAGAAATTGATAACTCGGCCGATAGCGCTTTGGCATCGGTATCTCAGGGTGGCTTGGGGCCTTTGGATGATCCGCAAACGCGTAAATTGGTTGCACGTGGTGAAAATAGCAAGCCTGAGAATAACCCAGCAGAACAAGGAGAGGCGCAGCGGAACGAAAATGCAGATGCTGCGCTTGCGCAAACCCCAAGTTATGAGCCTGGAATGGGTCGTTAATTTTTGAATTTTACTAGTTTTAGTTTATTGTAAAAAAATATTTAAAAATAAATTGCACCCTTTTAGGGTGTTTTTTTTAAATTATATATTATTATTCTTTCTTGCCCCGCGTAGCTC
>JBBKXA010000046.1:0-11159 GCA_037969235.1 Bdellovibrionales bacterium
CGCATGCAAGCCAAGCTCGTCAATGATGCGCTGCTTATGGCGATTTGGAAAAGAAAGCCTGCAAAAGGATTGATCTGGCATACCGATCAAGGAAGCCAATATGCTTCACAAAGCCATCGAAAGCTCCTGAAACGCCATCATATTAAGCAAAGCATGAGCCGTAAGGGCGATTGCTGGGATAATGCTGTGGCTGAAAGCTTTTTTCATACGCTCAAGACCGAATTAACGCATCATCACAAATTTAAAAACAGAGAGATAGCCAAGCATGCCATATTCGAATATATAGAAGTGTTTTATAATCGCATCAGAATTCATTCTGCTAATGATTATATGTCACCAGTCGAGTTTGAACAAATTCAGAAAGCCGTATAAAAATCTGTCCGGTAAACCATTGCCAGATCAAATAACTCTGGATATGTTGTGACGCGCACGAAATTTTTGACAACCGAATTGTCTTTAGTCCGTTAAGTCTCCGAACACGCTTGCATAGGCCTTCTCAACATATTCAATTTCATTGCTTTGAAGCGCAAAAAACTCTTTCTCTTTTGCTCGTTTAGATAAATGTCCGTCATTCTGTTTCAAGAAGTTGAATAGCAGATCAATTGTGGAGGCAGGCATTTCAATAAAAGATTCTACACGAGTCTTGAACAGGTCGTAGCGTTTTAGAAAGGCGGCTTCCTGTGGCAAATCAATGTCGATGGTCTTTTCAACACAAGAGTATAAAAACTCAACATGCGGCGTGGCATCGAAATAACGGTAAAAATCACCAGTATCGTTTAATACGCGTACGTTCATCTCTTGCGTTGGCTCCCATTCTACAAAAGGAAGAAGCCTTTTTGAATAGCTTTCTAAAACGCGCCTGTAATCTTCAATCCGTTCCAAAATAGCGGCGGATACCGGAAACACAACGCCCGGCGGGTTAAAGCCGCGCTGTGTTAGGATATGATGGATCAGGTAGCGATGTAAACGTCCATTTCCATCCTCAAATGGGTGTATATATACAAAACCAAAAGCTAGAACGGCTGCGGCCAGAACCGCATCCAGCTCACCAGCAAATTGTCCGTCAAAATCAATCATGCCCTGCACCAGGTTGGACAAATCTTCATGCCGAGCGCTGATATGTTCCGGCAAAGGAAAACGGCTACCCTGCTCATGCTCCCCAATAAAACCACCCTCCCTCCTCAGCCCCAGTTTTATAAACCGAGCATCGCCCATAACGATGCGTTGGAGGCGTAGCAATTCATCCAGATCAAGCGGTTGTTTTCCCGCTTCGCCTATAGCACGCCCCCATCTCTGGATACGGTTATGCGGAGGTGCTTCGCCTTCAATCGCATAACTAGATTTAGAATCTTTGAGTAGTAAAAAAGCCGCTGTACGCGCCAGAACATCAGCGGATATATCATCTACTACTTTATGTGCACGCTGTGCTAGATTTCTACCTACATAACTCTCCAAAAGTTTCGTACGAAACACTAACGGACAAAAATATTGCGTTCCCGGTAGATTATTACGAACCCTGTGACGTGATGAAGTTACACCTGATCCTGCCCATTGCTGCTTCGTATCGACGACATCTGCATAAGAGCCTGTTTTGGCATCCGGTAAATTCAATTCTTTTTCTAATAGCCACTCATATAAAAACCAAATACGCCGCGCGTAGCTGCTGGTGGGCTTGCCTTCTATAATCCCTTCAATTTCTTTAGGAGAAGCACTCTCAAACAGCCGTTTTAAAACAGTTAAATCCAGTCCTTCATATTTCAGGGCAAAAACCAGATGTCCCTCAAGAGAAATATCCGGCATATGGCGCGGTGTATATATGTGCCAGTCATTTTCTTGGTAAACTGTGTGCCGCGCTCCGATTGCGGATAACTTTCGAGGTAAAGGTACAGCCAGGCCATAGGCACCAATCAAAGCAGCATATCCGGCAGGTGTAGCTTCTTCCGGCAGGCGTTTTTCCTGAAAAATAGTTACCGCTCCTGAAAAACAGTTATTATTTCTATTTATCATGAAAAACAATCACCTTTCGTGAATTTCTATCTATAGTGGTACATTACCATGAAAAACGATTATCTTCTATGAATTTTAATTACTTTTAGATATTTTTGTGAAAAATGATTACAGGTAGCAGTAAATATAACGCCCTTAATAGTACGATTTGCGGGCGAATTCCTCAATAATTAAGAGTTATGCTTCCAGAATGACGACTTTCGGCCATGTTTTTCTTTTAATCGGGATTTATAATCATCATGTGTTTCAAAACTGCCAAAATCCCGAATAGATGCAGCAAGGCTTTCACACTCCAGAAGATGGCGGGCTGCGTGACGGTAACGGGTGCTTCTTTGATTATCCAGTGAAAAATCAATCATGGCTCGGCGCACCAGTGTTGCTGCCAGAGGGTGTTTGGCTTCCAGCGCATCGGCAGCCGGAGAGAGAAGCTCATAAAAATTGCCGTCTATCTTGTCAGCCTGCGTGATGACAAGACTTGCAGCACGCTCCAGAGAAGGCCATGAAACAAGAAAGCGCAATGCTTCGTGGGCGTTAGAAAAACTATGAGCATAATCCAGAGCCTTTTCCTCAGCTTCGAAATCTTCAAAATCAGGCAGGGCTTTCAGGTAGTCTTTCAGATGAGAGGAATCTAGATCGCTTTCAAAGCATGCCCAACGGAATTTTTGCGCTTCACCCTTACGCTCTAGAGAGTCCAGAACATCAAGGCGGATTTGTTTCCATTCGCAAGGAATCCAGCCACGACGATGTTCAGCAGCATCAATGACGGCCAAGGCTTCCGCGGCACGTTCGGCAGCAAGAAGGCGCTGCGCTATTTCCGTTGCTATTTGCGGAACTTTACGGGTTTTTTCATCGTACTGGGCAATAAAGGAATCAACATCGCCTTGCGCGTCGGCAATTTGTAACAAGGCCATTCTGACTGTGCTTTCACGTTGACGCCCCTCTATTTCGTCCTCATAGACTTCACCGCCCGATCCCCAGCCTATAACTTTACGCTCGTTCTTCGGTGGCTTTTCTATCGGCGTATTGGAAAGACCAATCATGCACGATTTTAGATGCTCCAATCCCTTTTTTCCAAGAGCTGGTGCCAGAGTTTCAATCAAATAATCATATTGCCCGTAACTGTTTTTGCTCAGAGAATCAAACACGCGATCCGCAAGTGCTTTGGCTTCCGGCTTTGTTACTTCGGCTAATTTTCCTATATCATCACAGGCTTCATGGAAAATATTACTAATTATGCCGTTGCTGTCATCGGAGCGCTCAAAAACAAAATTGGAAATCTCCATAAACTGCCAAAGCAACTCAAGTGCCAACTCTGGCTCTTTTTTTCCGACCTGCTCAATAATGGCCAAGCGTTGCGCTTCTAAATCCTTGGAAAAAGTTCTGATTTTTTCCCAATCAATAAAAGATCGGGCACGCTTAATGGTATTCAAGCGCTTACGAATTTCATGCGCAACATCCTCAACGCTTTGGGTTCCGGCAATTTCAAGTCTTAGACGTCGCTTGGCAAATGCATCACCTTCACTAATTTCCATCAGAAGTTCTGCCAGACGCGCGGCGCCCAGAAATTCAAGATTTTTGACATTCAATGTCTTTTTAGAAGCCATTGGCATTGTACCTATTTATTGAGGTGCGCTTTGAAGCAACCCTTCAAATTAAAGTTATCGTATTTGACCCAAAAGTTGTCAAGTGTGGAGTAAAATCAGGCCATAGGGTGGCGCAAAACTCTACTACTATGGGCTATGCTTAAATGATGTAACAAAGGGGCCAATTGAATCTTATGAGATTAATGCAAAAAAACCTCAAAGCTTTTTTGATGCATACCCCTAACGTCAAAGCTATTGCGGCAACACTGAACCACTACCGACCGGAGGTCGGTAGTGGTTCAGTTTTTCAAAATGCAAATACCCTTTTTCAAGCAAATACGCTTTGAGTTTTTCTTCTGTGGGGTAATCATTGGTTCCATCAAAGCAACGAGCATCATCAATCAATAATACATGGCCTCTAGCGTTGGGGTGCGCCGCCACCGCGTCTATTTCTTTCAAAATCGGTGTGTCCAGATTGCCTTTTGAGGTCTCTCCAGCCGAGTAATGTCCATCCAGCCAAAAAATGGCGGGTGATTGAATGCCTGCAATGACTTCACTCATGATATCGCCGCTATCTCCTAGGAAAAGTTTAACAGCATGCGGCTGCGGTATTGGTTCGCCCTGAAGCTTCCAAACGAGTGTTGCCGCAATTTGTTTTAAAGGGCTAAGCATATTTTGTATCCGTATTCTGTTTGAAATGTCGACCACCATTGGCACAAAAATCATCATAGGTTAATTGTAATGCGTTTTGAAGGCTGTGTTTTGGTGACCAGCCCATAGCCGATAATTTCGATCCATCCATTAATTTACGCATCGTGCCGTCGGGCTTGGATAAATCAGTATTAATTTCGCCTTTAAATCCAACAATATCAGCAATCATTTTTGCAAAGTCCATAATTGAAATTTCTTTGCCAGACCCGATATTGATAAATCCATCACCACTGTAGTTTTGCATTAGAAATACGCAAGCATCCGCTAAATCATCTACATACATAAATTCACGTAACGTATTGCCCGTGCCCCATAAGGTAAAATCATCATTCGATAGTTTCGCTTCATGGAAACGGCGTAAAAAAGCAGCGGGAACATGGGAGTTTTCTGGATGGTAATTATCACCAAAGCCAAATAAATTAGTCGGCATGGCAGAGATAAAGTCATGCCCGTATTGTTTTCTATATGCCTCACATAATTTTAAACCCGCTATTTTTGCAATTGCATACCATTGATTTGTTGGCTCTAATTCACTTGTCAGTAAATACTCTTCCTTCATTGGTTGTGGTGCATTTTTGGGATAGATGCAAGACGACCCTAAAAACAACAATTTCTCAACCTTTTGCAAATGCGCAGCATGAATAATATTGGTTTCTATTGCTAAATTATCATAGATAAAGTCCGCAGGATACGCGTTATTGGCATGAATGCCGCCGACTTTGGCAGCAGCCAAAAATATGGCATCAGGTTTATTTTCTACCATCCACGTCTCAACTTCATTCTGACGTGTCAAATCAACTTCAGAACGCTCAGCAGTAAGGACTTCACAGCCTTCATTTTTTAAACGCCGCATTATTGCCGCGCCAACCATACCGTTATGCCCGGCGACCCAAACTTTTTTATTCTCTAACGAGTATTTCATTTAAACCTTACGCATATGATTTTTTAGCGGTACTACTATTCTCATCGCTTATAAGCTTCATATCAGAAACCATCATATCTTTCACAAGCGCTTCAAATTTGATCTTTGGCTCCCAGCCTAGCTTCTCTTTAGCTTTTGAAGCATCGCCCAAAAGCAATTCCACTTCAGTTGGTCTAAAATAACGCGGATCGATAGCCACAACAGTTTTACCCGTTTTATCGCTTATGCCCACTTCATCCACGCCCTGCCCCTTCCAATTAATTTTATGGCCTATATGTGCAAAAGACTCTTCAACAAATTCACGAACCGAATGTGTTTCACCCGTTGCGAGAACAAAGTTATCAGAAACATCATGCTGCACAATACGCCACATACCTTCAACGTAATCTTTGGCATGTCCCCAATCCCGCTTCGCATCAATATTTCCTAGGTGAATGCAATCCTGTAATCCCAAATGAATTGCAGATACTGCGCGTGTAATTTTACGCGTAACAAATGTTTCGCCGCGAATAGGGCTTTCATGGTTAAATAAAATACCATTAGAGGCATGAATTCCATAGGCTTCGCGGTAATTAACTGTGATCCAATACGCGTAAAGTTTAGCGGCGGCATAAGGGCTGCGTGGGTAAAATGGTGTTGTTTCACTTTGCGGCGTTTCTTGAGCTTTCCCGTATAGCTCAGACGTTGAAGCTTGGTAAAAACGAGTTTTCTTTTCCAACCCTAATATTCGAATAGCTTCAAGCATACGAAGCGCACCCGTTGCGTCGGCGTTGGCCGTATATTCGGGTGTTTCAAAACTCACCTGCACATGGCTTTGTGCGGCAAGATTATAGATTTCATCGGGCTGGGTTTCTTGGATAATACGAATAAGGTTTGTGGAATCTGTCATATCGCCATAATGCAGTTTAAAGCGAATTTGTTTTTCGTGCGGATCTTGGTAAATATGGTCAACGCGCTCGGTATTGAAGGACGATGATCGACGCTTAATGCCATGCACCATATACCCTTTATCAAGCAGTAAATCAGCAAGATACGCACCATCTTGACCTGTTATACCGCTAATCAGTGCTACTTTTTGACTTTTTGCGCTCATAGCTTTACTACCTTTTTCTCTTCATTCTTTAATCGATTATAATCATCATCCAAACGGATGATATCATCTTCGCCCAAATAATCACCTGTTTGCACCTCAATGATCTCTAATAACTGCTCACCCTTATTCTCAAGCCGATGCACCGCGCCGCATGGTATATAAACTGATTCATTAACCGCTACATCAAAAACCTCATCATCGCGTGTGACTGTGGCGACGCCTCTAACAACCACCCAATGCTCGCTGCGATGTTTATGTTTTTGCAGGGATAATTTGCAACCTGGATCGATGGTGAGTTTTTTTACCTTAAACCCATTTTGCTCTTCCATCACTTCATAACTGCCCCATGGGCGCATGCTGTATGGGTTTTCATCCACTTCAGTTTGACGCGCTTCTATAAGGTCTTTAACCAAGCCTTTAATATCTTCAGAACGATTTCTGGGTGCAATAAAAACGGCATCCTTCATTGAAATCGCGACAATATCTTTCATACCAGGAACACCCAAGACTGGCCCTTCGCTATGCATGTACGAGCCTTCGACATCACGTGCGAAAACTGACCCTTTTGATACATATTGATTTTCATCTTTATCAGATATGTCCGTCGTCAAATGATTTGAGACTTATGGGTCAATTATGATCAGGAGGTTTCATCTTCATTCCTTCGTCATTACGATGAAACCAAAACACTCCTTTATGCAAGACCCTTAATTGGTCTCATAAGATCTGACGCGGTACAGAAGGGTGGGCCAAGCTCGTCAATGGTGCGCTGCTTATGGCGATTTGGAAAAGAATGAGGTGGACTCTATAGAATCGCGTATGACAAAAACTGCCGTCAGAGGTTTAGCTAAAGGTTCGCGTTTGATCAGGAACTACATCTACAGCTTGGATCAATGACACATCAGTTTCATTTGATCTTTCTAAATTAAGTGTTCCTTCAGCATACTCTTTAATAAATTCCATGAATGCCGCGCTACCACTTACTTCAGGTCCAAAGACTGCATCATCTAATAACTCTGAAGGCTTTGCACCATCCTCAATCATTGAAACTGTTAATCCTGTTAAAGTAGGATCATTTTGTACAGCATCACCGATTGCGTCTCTAATGAGCGCGGCTAAGCCGTCATCCAAAACCTCTACAGGTTCAATGCCAGAACCACCGTCCGTTGAAGAGTTGCGTGCTGCTATCCCGCCATTAAATATATCTTTCAAGCTTTCAGTGCTGGCACTTGCTAAACTAGAATCAATCAATTCACGAACATTTCCATTGGTTGCTGCAACAGTAGTAGGTTGCTCAGATTGCAATTCTGAATCACTCGTATCTAAAGACGCGCCCTCAGTTTCGGCAAGTTTTAATTGCTCTTGCGCCACAGCGATCAAGGCATTGCCGTATTCAACACTAGTTCCAGCGGCCTCAGCCAACGCAACGTGCGCTTGCCCCACAGCCAATATAGCCGCGGCATGATCTTCGCGCGTGATGCCATTTTGGTGAACATCATCATTAAGACTTAAGAACGCTTGTGCTCTTTTTAACTCAAGCATCTCTTTCTCAAAATCTGCGCTATTAGAAGGACCTTCATATTCTGCACCAAGATCTCTCGCTTTCTCTTGTGCTTTCTCAAGATCAGTACGTTGATCTACAACAGCCACATCTTCTTCTGTAGGTTCAGGTTCAGGTGTTGCTTCCTCAGGTGTTCCCTCAGGTGTTTCTTCAGGCGTTGCTTCCTCAGGTGTTTCCTCAGGCGTTGCTTCCTCAGGAATAACATTTACATCATCCAAATCGACTTCTGGCTCTGTCACATCCATATCAAGATATAGTTGACTGGCCATAATAAAGCCATCTATGTTTGCCAAACCAGCTTCTCTATCGCCGTCAAGCCCGTTGGTATGTGCACCCCAAAGCTCTTCTGCAGATGATAACCATGTAGCTTCTTCAGGTGAGAGACTCTCCATATCAATCGCATCGCTGTTAACATTACCATCTTCGTCAAAGGTCGCACCAAAATGTTCCATGATTTCTTGTGCTACCTTCGCAGGTTCGCTGACCATCCATGAAATGGGGGTTTCATCATCGTATCTATATGAAAGAACAAGTTGCCCCACCGCCACAGCCTCAGCCGCCAACTCAGTAGATCTTTCATTGTTTGTCGGATCAGTATCAATTACAACTTCATCAGGAACAGCTTCATCAGGAACGGCCTCATCGACAATTGCATTGTCAATATCAGCATCCGGAATTACATTTGTTATCTCAAGAAGATGACTATCCAATACGGCTCTACCACCGTAGGATAGCTCGCTATCGTGAGTAGCTTCAGCTACAAGTGTCCCAGAAGCAGCCATCTCTTCGGCATAATCAGCAATTCTACCAGTGCTGAGTAGATCGTTTAAATTATCAGCACGCGCCGCCGCTTCATATTGAGCATATTTCTCTCCACCTACTCCTCTTTCTTCCATCGGAAGATCCATAACATCAATGCCTTTTTCTGTTAAATATTCAGCAAATCCTGCTCTACTGAGGTCTAGCGTATTTGCTTCAACAATATTCAGTGCCACATCGTACAACGATCTAGCTTCATCTGGCATGGCATAACTCGAAAGATCTTCGTCAAGCTTAGTGAAATGATCAACCACAGCTTGAGCACCTACCATCAACAATTCCATAGCAGCTTCAGGAGATGATGATTCGGCCGCAGGCGAATCTGAATCATTTTCATTAAAAAACTTAACATCCTCAAGCATAGTCAAAGCCTGACGCCCCGCACTTGCCGCGTCAGCACCAAGTTGCTCATATTCTTCCTGAGTTAGGCCAGCTAGCGGCAAAACCGTATTTTCAAAAATATCGAGCTCTGTGCGCATTCCAAAAGGCACATGCTCCACGCCCAATTCTGCCAAGCGCGCATAGTTTGCATCTTGGTAAGATTGAACTGCCGCACTCGCCTCGTCAACTGAAACCTCATCGTTGTAAAGCTGGGCTGTATTTAACAATGCGATCAACTCACCCGCTGATGATAATTGAAGCTCTTGAGCTGGTGTCAACGTTTCCGCTTCACTCAATTCTTTAACCATCTCCGCGGCAACTTGACCATGCGGATTAAGCAACCCTAAGGAAGATTCAACCGACGAACCATCTGGAAGAGTATACCCTTCCATATGCGCGAGCGCTTCCACCCCTTCTATTGTAAGACTTGCCTTATCCACGTTCATTTGATGCTCCATCGCCGCATCAACTTGCGCATAAAGCCCATCAAAATATTCATAAGCCTCTACCAATTCTTCCGCCGCAAATGTCGCGTTTTGAGTAGAGCCCGGCTCATTGCGCTCTTCCAAACGCGCATCATTAATCATCACAGCACCATATTCGCGTACATCATCCAGGGTCGGGAATGCCTCCTGCAATTGCGCAAAATTATTATAGCTGGAATGCTCGCTAATATGACCAAGATGATCACTAAATTCGGCTTTATCATATTCAATGCCCAGAGATTCAAGATCACTCGTTTCCATCGAAGTTCCGATAGTGTTAAATAAAGCCGCACGTTCTGCATCTGGCATTTCAGACAGCGCAGCTGTACCAACAGTTTCTAACATTTTTAATGTACCAAGAGAGTCAGCGCCATTCATCTTATCGCCAACGGCAGGACCAAACATGTCATTCATATCACTGCCATTATCGGCCATCATGGCTCGAAGCTCTTCAACATCAACATCAGCATTACCGGTCAAACCAGCCGACATAATAGCCAAAGCTTCTGGTGAATTAACGTCAATTACCACACCACTCAAATCTACTGACGCACTATCAGGATGTTGGTCAGGTGCACTCATAGGGTCAACCATTTTTCTACCCATTAACGCACCCAAACCGTCGCCGAGATTAGGAGCTAAGTTCTTAACCGCCGCCGCAGCAGCATCATTGTCCCAAGCAGTACCATTACCAGTAAACGCTTCCTGAGCTCTGCTTAAAAACGAAGATGCATCTACCGTAGAATTTTGTGCAGTCGCCTCATTTTCGTTCTCGCTGGCATTTTCGTTGTTGTTGTCCTTATCGTTGTCCTTATCGTTGTCCTTGTCTTTGTCATCGGCAAGCGCAGCGGTAACGGCACTCATACCTAATGTTAAATTCTGTTCGGTTACACCAAGAATGCTGGCTACATTAACCAAACCTAACGCAGCCCCTGTGTTAATTCCATCCAGATATTTTTCTGGAACACCCAATACCGCCATACCTGCAACGGCGCCTGCTATTGCTGGCCCCCCTAACAAACCTATACCAATGGCTACAAGAACTTCTTGATAGCGCTCTTGTAAGTTATCAAAGCCAGTCTCAACTAATTCGCCAACATTATGCGCTAAATCTACTACAAACCCTTTAAAGCCATTATCCGTGTCGGCGACATGCTCATCCATCCATTCCAATGCTTTATCAATAAATTCCAGAGTATGATCCTTCGCAGAAGCCAAACCTTCCATCAATTTGTCAACAGCTTTACTACCCATAGCTTTAACATCACTCCAACCCTCAGCAATAGCCTGCCCGAACCTACTTTCACGCAATTTGTCCCACATCTCTTTGGCACCATCCGCAACATAGTCTGCCGCGCCTGCAATACCACGCCCTGTGGCGCGCACTGCTCTTTCGATAGCTTCCGCAAAATCATGCGCATGCTCTTTCACCCATTCCCAGCTTTGCTCAAACATATTCTGACCATCAGCACCAGCAGCACCGCCCGTTGGGCGTCCACCGCTATCATTTCCTGTATTATGAGGAGAACCCTCAACATTTACATTCACTTGCCCCGTCTCAACATCAACACTCACACCATGAGGAAGCCCCCCGCCA
>JBBKXA010000047.1:0-31641 GCA_037969235.1 Bdellovibrionales bacterium
TATTAAAACTACTTCAAACAAAATGACCCAACCCCCCACAGACACCCTCCCGCCATGCCCTGAATGTGCGTCGAATTATACTTACGAGGATGCGGCGTTGTTGATCTGTCCCGAATGTGCGCATGAGTGGTCTGGCGACGCCGAAGACACCGCGGTTGTTCGCGATGCGGTGGGGAATGTGCTGGAGGATGGCGACAGCGTGAGCATTGCCAAGGACCTCAAAGTCGGCAATAAATCCATCAAAGTGGGGACGAAGGTTAAAAATATCCGCCTCCTGCCTCGGGATCAATGGATTGGCGATCATGACATCGACGCCAAAGTCCCCGGATTTGGCCCTATGAATTTAAAGTCATCTGTTGTAAAAAAGATATCGGAGTAATTGAAGTATGAATATGACGGCTGAAAATTTAGACGCGCTTATTTTGGAAGCCGCGTCCGCGCATTTCACCAAGGTTGCGGTGATAATTGCCAAAACTTATGATGCGTTTGAAGCGCAAGGGCAAGATGTCACCAAAGATTTCGCAGCTCAAGTGGCGGAGCGGATATACGCGCTTGTCGATGCAGGAAAGCTTCAAGCGCAGGGCAATATGCGGCGCTGGCGTGAAGGCGATGTGCGGCTGGCTGCGGCTGCGGCGGCGGAATGAAAACACTCCTCACGCTTTCACTCGTTTTAATTCTGTGTGGGTGTGCCAACACCAATCACCCTTCGGTGCGTTCAAATCCTGCGACGATGTCATCGGATACGCTGTGTTATCGCTACGCCACCGCCAAGCGCGATCCCGCCTATGGCGCGGAAGTGAAGGCACGAGGATTAGATTGCGCGGCGATTTTGGAATCTGATCCGCTTTATAATCAAAATCGATATTAAGACGATTCAAAGCTCGATCCATTGGAGATCAAGTTTTAGAGTCTCGGCTCTTATCGCCGTAAGGTGCTGGCCTTTGATATCGCTTCCCCTGTATTTACGCGCATAACCAGCAAATTCATCGGCATATTTGGTGCAGCTGTTTTCACGTGGTGCCCATTCGATGGATAAAGCATCGTGCTCGCAGATTGTAGAGATTTCGTTAGGGAGGCGATCTTGTAAAGAGGATATATGTTGTTTTGTATTTTTCAAATCAATGATCTTATTTAGCGTTTCTACCACGCTTGAGCTATCGCATTTTAAATGTACTGGAGTTTCTTTACCGACAAATTTTAAAGCCATGGCGATAGCGATAACTTCAGCTGCCGTGCTGCAACTTAAATGATTACCGCGAAGGTAGCCTGCGATGATTAATCGGGTTTTGGAGGATTCATTCTGAATAAGTGCGGCGCAACCAATATGATATTTACCATGACTCTCCTCATAGCCAGCATCTGTCCAAATATGAGTTAGCGGTTTGCGTTCTTGTGTCATATATTCCCCTATTTGGAAATACATAATCAATTTTTGCGTGGTTTGTCAAGCAGATTGCGCGGATGAGCGTTAGCTTAACGCTTTATCCAATTGTTTCACCACTTCGTCCATATATTCATTCGTGGTGAGGAATTTTTGGCTCGAACCTACCAATAATGCCAAGTCTTTGGTCATATGGCCAGCTTCGACCGTATCAATACAGGCCTGTTCCAACGTATCAGCGAACTGCACGACTTCGGGCGTTCCATCAAATTCACCGCGATATTTCAATCCGCGTGTCCATGCAAAAATGCTGGCAATCGGGTTGGTGGATGTGGGGTTGCCTTTTTGGTGTTCGCGATAATGGCGAGTGACTGTACCGTGGGCGGCCTCGGCTTCCACGCATTTCCCATCGGGCGTAAGCAGGACGGAAGTCATCAAACCGAGCGAGCCGAAGCCTTGGGCGACGATATCGCTCTGGACATCGCCATCGTAATTTTTACACGCCCATACAAAACCGCCTTTGGATTTGATCGCTTGGGCAACCATATCATCAATCAAGCGATGTTCGTACCACAGGCTAAGCGCGTCGAATTCGGCTTTGAATTCTTCGTCAAAAATACGTTGGAAAATTTCGATGAAGCGGCCATCATATTGTTTGAGAATGGTGTTTTTGGTGGAGAGATAGACAGGGTATTTGCGTTGCAGGCCATAATTAAAGGAGCTACGAGCGAAGCCTTCGATGCTTTCATCCAAATTATACATGCCCATGGCCACGCCCGAAGAGGGGAAGTCGAAAATTTCATGGGTTTCGGGCGCGCTGCCGTCGGCGGGAGCAAAGGTTAGGGTGAGCTTGCCTGGCTTGTCGATTTTGATGTCGGTGGCCTTGTATTGATCGCCGAATGCGTGGCGTCCGACAACGATGGGATCAATCCAGCCCGGCACATATTTGGGCACGTTTTTGGTGGTGATGGGTTCGCGGAATACTGTACCGTTGAGGATATTACGGATCGTACCGTTGGGGGAGCGCCACATTTTTTTGAGGCCAAATTCCTCGACCCGCGCTTCATCGGGTGTGATGGTTGCACATTTCACCCCTACGCCATGTTTTTTGATCGCATTGGCTGCATCAATGGTGATTTGGTCGTCGGTGGCGTCGCGGTTTTGAATGGACAGATCATAGTATTTTAAATCCACATCCAAATATGGCAAGATCAGGCGTTGTTTGATAAAATCCCAGATGATGCGTGTCATTTCATCGCCGTCGATTTCTACGATCGGATTTTTGACTTTGATTTTTGACATGGCTGTTCCTTGTTTGTTGTTTGACTTTTTATGTATGCGAATTGAATCACGCTTTATCTAAAGTAATTGCAAAGCGTGTGTGTGTCTAATGGAACTTTACCACTGTTTGATCCGTAAGCGGGGGTAAGTAAGATTTGATAAACATAAATAAAGGAATATATTATGAGTACCCCACAAGAAAATAATAATGGATTATATATGATCGTTGGCGCGTTAATCGTTGCGGTTGCGGTTTTAGGTTTCTTCTTTTTGAATAATAACGACACATCTGCTACGGATAACAACCCCATTGCGGTTGTGGAGCGGACTGTTGAAAAAACGACTAATAATGTTCGTGAAACAGTTGAAAGCGAACCTGATGATAATGGTGACGGATTTTCTTTCAGCGTTGATGATGAGGGCGTAAGCGGAAGCGTTGAGCAGTCCAATTAATCATTGCAGTCTGAATTAATATATAGACGAGGATTTAAGCGTTGGCTTTAATCCTCGTTTTTTATTTTAGCGCTCAAGCAATATGTTGATTTCACTTTGTAAGCGCTCAAATGCTTTTTCGAACATTCCGCTTTTTGTGATGCGGCCTTTATCCTTAAGGTATATTTCATACATAGTCGTGCGAGGGCCAACTTTGCGGATGATAAAGCGTAAATATGGCGCGTGGCCTTCGGTGACGAAATAGGTGTAGCTCGCGATGCCTTCGTCAAAATCACAATCGACCGCGCGATAGGTTAGCGCTTTGTGTGCCGCAGCGTGCAAATATAACGCATCCAAACGTTTAAATTGAAAATTCGTGAATCCCGATGCATGGGAGCGGGTTGAAAACGGAATGATTTCAGACATATATTTAGTATAGCATTTTTAAATAAAAGGACAAAATAATGGCGCTTTTGCATACACCAGATTTTCAGAATGGCTTTGCCGCCCCTAACTTTACATTGAATAATGTAGGTGGTCGGCAGCTTTCGTTTGATGATGTAAGCGGCGAAAACGGCACTGTCGTTGCGTTTATCTGCAATCATTGCCCCTATGTTCTCGCGATTATTGATCGGTTTGTTGAAGATGCGAAAATGTTGCAAACACAAGGCATTGGTGTGGTTACTATCATGTCTAATGATACGGCGCGTTATCCAGCGGATTCTTTTGAAAATATGATCAAATTCGCGCAAAAGCATGATTTTTCTTTTCCTTATCTGATTGATGAAAGTCAAAAAATTGCGAAAGCCTATGATGCAGTATGCACGCCTGATATTTTTGGTTTTGATGGCAACGGAGTGTTGCAATATCGCGGACGATTAGACAGCGCGGGCGCGCATGAAGCGGATGATCACACGGTTAAGGAGATGGTTAATGCGATGCACGAGATTGCGCAAGGTGACTCCCCTACGCAAAAACAGCATCCATCGATGGGCTGTTCGATTAAGTGGCGCTAATTTAAAGATTTCGGAGTTTTTTTTTGGCGATTTCATCGGGCTTTACTTTGTGGCCTTGGTGGTTCTCTGCATATATTTTGGCAAATTCTGCGCCGATGAACAATATCATGCAGGAATATGATACCCAGAGCATCACAAGAATAATTGATCCCGCCGCGCCAAAGCTGGAGGCGGGTTTGGCCAGCTCGAAATAATATTGCAGTGCATATTCACCGCCATTGAAAAATACAGTTGAGAGCATCCCGCCTGCGAGAGCAGACCGCCATGATACATAGGCATCGGGCAGAATTTTAAAAATTAAAGTGAATAAAGCGGTAATGATGATGAAGGAGACGCATAGATTGATGAATATGAGTAAAATCGTCCAATCAATGGAAAGCAAGTTCGATACCCAATCGCTAAATAATGAAATAACCGTTGTCACAGATAATGATATTAATAGTAAAAACCCAATGATGAGAATTAGGCCGAAGGAAATTGCGCGGTTTTTTATAAATTTTATCCAACCTGTTGATTTTTTAACTTCAACTTCGAATATACGATTGAGCGATTTTTGAAGTTGTGAAAACAATCCTGTTGCGCCGAATGCCAAAGTTGCAAGTCCGGCGATGAAGGCCCAAATATCACGATTTTCATGCTGCGTTTCCATGACGATATTATTGATGCTTGAAGCAGCATCTGCCCCGAGCATGGTTCGTAAATTACCAATGACAGCATCTTGCACATGAGCTTGGTCAAAAAATAATGCCGCGAGTGCCATGATGATGATTAACAGGCCAGGAAGCGAGAAAATCGCATAATATGCGGCTGCGGCGCTTTGGCTAAACGGATCATCGGCTATCCAATTTTTGAGGGCTTGCGCAATTAATTTTATCATGGCTATGCTTTGGTGGCTGTTATCAGAGCTTTGAAAATATCGCGAAAAACCTCCTGATAAATAAGAAACTCTGGATGAAACTGCACCCCAAGAAAAAACGGATGGGATGTGTGTGCAATAGCTTGGATAACGCCATTATTTTCCTGCGCGTTGATTTCTAGCCCGTCCCCTAAATCAGAAATTGCTTGTTTATGAATGGAGTTTACCTCTAATTCGATACGTTCCGTAATTTTATTCAAGAGCGTTGATTCTTTAATATTTATCGTTTTCCGATACAAAGCGTTGTGCAAAAAACCATCGGGATAATGCGCATCTTCGTAAGCTTCGGCAACGCTCATATGCAAGCGGCCTCCGCACACCACGTTCATTAATTGTGCGCCTCGACAAATGCCCAACGCGGGGATTTGCTCATCACGAGCGCGTTCGCACCAAAAAACGCCCATCTCATCGCGTTCGCGGTCATATTGATATTCTTCTTTTGGTGATTGTTGATACAGACCAGGGAAAACATCACTGCCACCGCCAAGAATGATGCCGTCAATTTTTGCGGCTCTATAATCGCTGCTGGCGGTTAAAATTTGAGGTGTGCCGCCTGCCATTTTAACCGCAGCAGCAATGGCTAAAAATTCCAGCAGCGCTTTATTATCAGGTTTCGTTATACCGATGATAGGCTTTTTGTTCATGGCCTATTTTTTTAATTCTGGTGGAAGTTCGCCGTGACGGATAAGGGAGCTAGCGACAAATAAAAACCCCAATCCTGTAAAGGGGTCATCTTCAGATTCGAATTCGCTTTTTGCGCCTTTACCCATTTCGCGCATGGCTTTGATTTTTTCACTAATGTCTTTGGCATCAATGGAGCTTTTGAGTGCGTTTCCGAGGTTAGAAAATTTATTGCGCCATGTTTCGTCTTTATTGGCGCTCCATGTTTTTCGCCAGACTTCTTTAAGCTCGTCAAAATGCGTTTCGGAATCAATGATGTCTTGGAGCGCAGACACCGTCCATAAACCTGGCACTTTGGTTTTTGCGCCAATACGCACGTGGCTTTCTTCGGAAATTTTTCCAAAGGCGGCGAGCTGATATAAAAGCCACGGAAAATCAACACCACTTTCGACCGAATGAAAGAGGCCTGCCCAAAAGCGCGGGTTGACCTCAATTAAATATGCAGGGTCTGCTTCATTGCCGCTCCAACGGAAATCTATTTGCGCGATGCCATGCCAGTTCAAAGCGCCGAGAAGCGCGCGCGTATCTTCCATAAACGGTGCATCGTCAATGGTCTCGCGCATGATTCCTGCGCCGCTGTCACGTGGATATTGGTAGAGATTTTTATAAGCCATATGTGCGACAACTTCGCCATTATTGCACAATGTCGACACACAATAATCCCTACCCTCAATAATTTCTTGGATTAAAGGTGGGTTGCCATAGTGGTTGACGCTTTTGTTATAGTGTTCTTGCAGTTCTTGGAAGTTGCGGGCTTTATGAATGCCACGACCGCCGACATCATCAATGGCTTTGATGAGCAGCGGGAATTGCAGATCGTCTTTCAAGGCTTCAATTTTAGCGAAATCTTTGCTTTGAATAGTATTGGGAATCGACAGCCCCAAACGTTCGCATGTGGTGGCAAAAACATCCTTGGTGTTGACCTGATTGATCGCATCAATGTCAGGCACGGCCAATGTAATTAAGCTATCGAAACGGGCGCGATGTTCGGATAGTATTTTGGCATCACGAAACATCGGCATCAAAATATAGGGGCGATCATCGGCGGGTTTGTATTTGCGAATGAAGCGCTCCATGTCATCGAGATATTGCTCAAGCTCATCTTGATAGGGGGCGTGGATGAAACATTTTTCTACATATTTGGAAAAATGCATCACGGTCATGCCAACATCGTCACAGCCAATCACTTCGATCCCGCGTTTACCCAAAGAATGCGCCGCCGTTAAGGCCATTAAACTACGACCATATGTCACGATCACGCGACCAGATTTTGCATTTGGGCTCATAAATATTCCTAATTTAACGGGTGGCTACGATGTATACGGCGTGGATAGAGGCAGGCAGGAAACCAAAAATTAACAAGACCAGATTAATCCAAAAATGTTTACCCAAACCCACTTCAAATAAAACGGCAAGAGGAGGGAAAATGATAGCAATGAAAATTTTGAAGACATCGCCGATGACTGAATCGTGGGTTTTGGTTAAGGGCATAATAAGGACTCCTATATTTTTATAATATGACACTATTTATATTTAGTCATACGTATCATGCGGTTTTTAAGTTCCGCGCGGACTTATCATTTAAAATTTGTGCCGCGCATAAGTTGGGGTTATCAAAAATTGCGCTGTCATAGGTGCGCTGAAATGTTGTGGCTTTATCGAGCGTATTAAAAAAGCGGGCATTTATGCGGGAGTCAGTCTCTCCTGTGCGGCAGATATACAATAGCGGCGCGATTTCATCGGCGAAAGAATTGATAAAGTCGCTGGCTTCGAGAGCATCGGCGAAGGCCGTAGCAAAATCTTGCATGGATTTTTGTCCGTAGGCAATATCTAAAAACTTTTGATTATGATTAAGCGCTTGGCTGTAGGCATTTGGTAACGCGCTTTTCAAATTTGGAAGATCGGTTTGATCAAGGCCTTGCAAGGACAGGATATTGTCGATTTTTTGTGCAAATTCGTCGTCATAGGCGAGCGCGGCAATCGCCAAGAATGCGCTTTGATGTTGGTACGCGCCTACGCCAATCATGCGTGCTTCGTAGCGGTGATCCACGACTTCGCCATTTTCATTTTTTAATGCGGCGATTTTAACATCTGGCCATAAAATGCTTTCGGAAAAATAATAATTGGTGGCAGTGTTTAGACCTTGATCTCGTAATTGATTAAAGCTGGTGAATGTGCCCGAGGGCAGGCGGATAAGTTTGCCTTTTTCATCATAATAAACAAAGAGTGGGTTATTCATCGCATGATCGATATGAGCAGCAATATATTCATCGCCGTTGGTGGCGGTAAAAACGTAAGGCGGTATGCCTCCACGTTTGCCTAATGCTGCGCGATGATACATTCCTGCGTGACCTGTAAAGGGTTGACCTTCATTGAACGGCGCGGCGTTGTCGGTGATCATAAATAAAAACGGCGCGAGGGTATAAAGCCTACGAACATTTTCCAGCATATGCGCGGTGTTGCGGTAGCTCACCGATACTTGATTGGATTTACAAACGCTAAAATAAGCGGCGACTGCCTTCATATCGTCGCGTGGTGGGCCGAAGAACGCTTGGTAGCGCTCCACATCCATGAGATTTTCGAGAAGCTGGTTGGCGGTTTTATCGGGTAAATGTTGAAAATAAGAGCGCTTGAGGCCGGTTTTTTGTGCTTGTTGCACAAGGCATTGGATTTTAGCATTGGTGTCATCCATCACGCTGCGCAGATTGCCGGGTGCAGCGGCAATTGAGCCAACCTCAAGCATTTCCGATGTGGGCTCGTTACGGGCGAATTCTTCGCCCATTTGCGCATTCGCGGCGGCTTTGACTATTTTATTTTGCGCAACATTCATCGGCGCAAGGTTGGGGTCACTAGGGTCGAAAAACGCCAGCTCAACTTCCACACCTGCTTTGGATGCTTCACCAACACCTTGATATGTGCCCAAGACATCGTGAGCGCTTTCGATTAAGCGCGTATCGCTTGCATTAACTTCAGACATAAGGAAACCCTGTTTTTTTCGCAATATTTAATATGGAGTGAAGCGCCATATAAATCAAATTTATGATAACATTTAACCGCAATCTAAATTCAAGCCCGAAAGTTGCGCAGGCGCAATAGATATCATCTCCAACGCTAAAGGTTCAACATATTTGGCGAAGCTCTCTATGCCATCAATGCCTTGGTGTGTTGTGGGGCCGATGCAGGATATATTTGAGTCTAAAAGGTTGTATCCTGTGGCATCTGTTTCGAGCGTGCCTAGTTTTTCATCAATACGCGCTAAACCTTGATTGAGCAGTGAGACTATAACAGGATTATTTAATCGTCCATGACCTGTTGCATTTACCAACGTATCTACGAGGATATCTTGATTATCTATGTTTAATTTAAATTGCCCTGATTTTGTTCGGCTTACGCAATGTTCATCAAAATTTTGTGCGTAATGTTGCGCGGAAAAAGACGCCATTTTTTGATGACTGATGAGCGGCAGGGGTGTTGCCGCTGTCTTAATCGCCGCAAGAGTTGCAGATTTTATAAATTCACGCGCCACGCTTGATGTTTGTGCTTTTAATGCGTCTTTGATATGTGCGGCGAAATCAAGCGCGACGCGTCGCTGTGAAACATTGTTGCGCTCTTTCGTTTCTTGCATGGCATTATAAATCCAACTTTCCATCTCGATGGAATTTGAAAATTGTGGGATATTATGTGCAAATGGATTTGTTGAGATTTCGCTTTTCTCAATGCTGACATTACGAATTCCTAAGCCCGCACGATTTTTTGAAAAGGTAACCAAGTTTGTGGAATGAGGATTGCCTAGATACGCATTGGTGAAATCATATGCCGCGGCATTAAGCCCCAATAACGCGATGGTGGTATCTTCACTTTTTATGGCGTTAATGTCCGTATCATACACGCTGTGAAAATAGCCTTCGCCTTGAAAATTTTGCAAATGCGGGAAGTTTTCATTTGGGCCATAACCGACACATAATTTTATATCGTTCAGATTAGCTGCGTTTATAACAATGTGTCCGCGTTCATCGATTATGTGCGCCCGTTCATTATCAATGCCGGCAATATCGATTTTTTCAAAAATATGCGCAATATGTGCCCCATGGTCGCGAAGCACTTCAATTGCTTGCGCCGTTTTTTGTTGCAAAAACGGCCTGTAATCGGCTCTTTTATTGAATGTGTTGGGGCAAAAACCTATGCCTCTGCTTTCTAAGTAACGTGGATATTCTGGGACATCCCATGGTGACATTTCTTTTGGCACGCTGTTGAGACGGTGATAGTTTTCATTACATTCGCCGAACGCGATCCCGCCATTGGCAAAGCCCTTGGGGTCAATGAGATTAAAATTATGGCCGCTTAGGTCGCTGCGGCGCTCGGCTGCAAACTTTGCTAGATATATTAGAAGCAAAGGGCCAACAGCCCCACCGCCAGCCAAGGCGTAGGTTTTTGAAATTTTCATGATGTTCTCTATTTAAATTGGAGTTTTAACCGAAATGTTTGGATTTTACGTGATCCAACATTCGCTCCAAACATCGCGCGTCAACCTCATCAAAGCTGTTGAGCTCCAGGCTATCGATATCGAGTACCAATTTAGTTGTTCCATCCACCACCAGCGGGACAACAATTTCAGAGCGCGACGCGCTAGAGCATGCAATATGCCCTTCGAATTTATCAACATCGGGCACAATAAAGGTCTTTTGTTGCGCCGCTGATGCGCCGCATACCCCGCGGGGGATGGGGGAAAACGGGATGCGTGTACAAGCTAATGGCCCTTGGAACGGCCCTAGTACGAGGGTTTTCCCGTCATCATTAACGTAAAACCCCGTCCAGAGATTACCAAAAGCTTCGTGCAAAATTGCAGCGATGTTTGCGAGATTGGCGATGAGATTATCCTCGCCCTCAATAACAGCTTCAATTTGCGGTAGGATTTCATCGTAAATCTCTGCCTTGCTCGCATCTTTTGATATTGCAAGTTGATGTGACATGTGTGTTACCTTTTAAAGATGCGCCAAAACATTAGCATTTCGCTGTTGAATGTCGGGATTATTGCCAAGATTATCACCTGGCTTAATCTCATGCCCGCTTAAAGCTTCAAGAACGTCTAGCCCAAAGTATCGATATGACCTTTGAAATGCATTTCTCAATTCTGTAGATGCTTCTAAACTTCCCGCGCGTCCAATTTTGTCTTCATGTAATTGGTCTGCAGTAACATCAGCAATTACGGCTCCTGACAGAGTAACAGTGTATCCCTTCGCTTCCTCGTTATATTTGGTATGAATTGTATTTCTATATTCTTCAGACATTGTTTGCTCCACACATTAAACTCCAAACGCCAGTGCGTTTGAATAATTAAAATTTAAATCTGGAGGAGATACAAAAAATCCCGCCAGGTTTCCAAAGGCGAGGAGACCGTGGGCGGGAGCAAAGAGTGGCGCTCGAGCCGCGGCGCTTTAGCATTTTTTATGTGGTGCAAGCTGATCCGTCAAATCCCACAATTGCCTGAGCAATAGGTAACGTTTAAATCAAAAAATTATAATCGTCAAGATTTATTTTTGATTTTTGAAATGCAGCGCAAGTTGCTCTTCGATTTGACGCGCCAGATCGTTAAGCGTATTTTCGCGGGCATTTTGTTCGGATACACGGTTTGTAAATTCACTGGACAAAATATTATAACTGGCGATTGATCGCAGCTTACGATTAAGGATCACTTCGCCGTTTTGGTTATCTTTAAGGGCGATACTGGTCGAGAGCCTTAATTGTCCGCGGGTGGCTTCGGAATCAATGGTGACATCCAGATTTTGAGCGCTTTCAGTGATTGGTGTCACGGCAAGCGTATAAAGCGGGTTATCTGGGCGGCCATCACGATAAAACCGCGTGATGAGTGCATTGCGCAAAAATTGTCCTTCGCGATCAGGGATATTGTCAATCTTCACTTGCGAGAGCGCTTGTTCCACCCCCACGGCGGTGAATTTATTCACGCCATAAACAGGGTGAAACCCCGCGCAAGCGGTGAGAAGGATCAAGCTCATTACAAAAGAAAATTTAATGAATATAGGCATTGCAAAATTCTAAAGATAACGTCTTATAAAAACAAGATTAATTTGGTTCACGCGCAATGAAAAATTATAAAGACATTTATATTTTTTCATTATTTTAGGAACCTCTTCGTTTCCTCAAACATTGTTATAGCACTACTAAAACATGAAACCCTAACCTAGGAGAGAAAAATGTCAAAAGTTGAAATTAAAAATTTGGAAGATCTATTTGAGCATCTTTTACAAGATATGCTGTATGCTGAAACCAAAATCACCAAAGCTTTACCAAAAATGGCCAAAAAAGCCACAAGCGAAGATTTGAAGAGCGGTTTTGAAAAGCATTTGGAAGAAACACAAGACCAGATTGAAAAATTGAAAAAGGTTTTCGACGTCACTGGGCTAAAAGAAAAAAGAGAAAAATGCGATGCCATTGAAGGGCTTTTGAAAGAAGGTGAAAGCTTGATGGAAGAAAGCAAAGAAGGTGCCGTTTTGGATGCTGCTTTGATTGCTGCGGCGCGTAAAGTTGAACACTATGAAATAGCTTCTTATACAACGCTGTGCGATATGTCGGATAAGCTTGGTGAGAATGAAGCCAAGAAGTTGTTGAAAGAAATCTTGAAGCAAGAAGAAGCGACAGATGAAAAACTTTCGAAATTGTCAGATGGAATTGATAAAGCAGCTATGAAAAAAGCGGCATAAGATATTTATAATTAAAGAAAAGGCTCCTTATTTAGGAGCCTTTTTTATGTGTTAAACCGTTGCGCAATTATCAATCAATCGCGTCTTACCTAGCCACGCCGCCACCAAAACGCGTTGCCAATCGGAGCGGTAGGCGAGGTAGTCTACACTTTTAAAGCCGCAAGTCATCAACATCTCTGTGCCTTCTTGGCATGCATCTTGTGCATCCGCGCCATTATTGACATCAAACGCGACCTTATAGACGACTTGATTAAGCATCCGTGCAATTTCTAATTCCTCCGCGCTTAAATAGGCATTACGCGAAGATAGCGCAAGACCCAATTCATCACGGGTAATCGGCGCGCCAATAATATCAATGCCCATATTACGCGCTTCAACCATTTCACGAATGACCTGCAATTGCTGAAAATCCTTCTCTCCAAACACCGCAATATCGGGGCGTACAATGTCAAACAGGCGGCTCACCACGCTACACACACCATCAAAAAAATGCGGACGAGATTCGCTTTCCAGCCCGTGCGACGCCGCGCTGGCTTTGATTGTAACCGCTGGCCCATCGGGATAGATCGCCTCTACATCAGGCAAAAACACAACATCAGCCTCCACACTCTCCAGCATCGTGGCATCCCGCGTCACATCACGCGGATAAGATGCAAAATCTTCATGCGGCGCAAATTGCGTAGGATTGACGAAAATACTGACGACAACAAAATCCGCTGCGTCCTTGGCCATGCGCACCAAATCCAAATGCCCTTCATGCAAAGCGCCCATCGTAGGCACGAACGCAACGCGCCCCTGAAGCGCTCTGCGCGCAACATCAAATTCTTGCAATGTGCGCGTGACGATCATTTCTTATAGATATGTGCATCATCGGGAAAGCGCCGCGTTCGCACATCCTGCGCAAAAAGTTTAACGGCCGCATCAATATCTTGCGTCAAATGCGCATAGCGTTTCGCAAATTTCGGTAAATGCCCGTGATGCGCGCCCAACAAATCATCAATCACCAATATTTGCCCATCGCACGCCACGGATGCGCCAATGCCAATCGTAGGAATGGACACAGCCTTTGTAATGCGCTCCGCCACTTCGGCCACTGTGCCTTCGATCACAATCGCAAACGCCCCCGCCGCTTCAACGGCTTTGGCATCTTCGAGCAACGCCTCAATCTGCGCATCACCGCGCCCTTTAATTTTATATCCGCCATCCTTAATCACCGATTGTGGCTGCAAGCCAATATGCGCCATGACAGGAATATTATTATCAATAAGCATTTTGATACGCGAAGCCATATCAACCCCGCCCTCCAGCTTCACGCCATGCGCCCCAGTTTCACTCATGGCGCGCTGTGCGCTGGCTAAGGCGTGTTCATCGCTCTCTTCATAACTGCCAAACGGCATATCAACGATAACGGGCACGTCAGGCTTGGCGCGCATCACTGCTTTGCCATGCGCGATCATCATATCCAGCGTCACACCCGTGGTGTCATCCATGCCATATAACACCGTGCCCACACTATCGCCCACAAGGATCAAATCAACATGAGGCGCAATGCTCTGTGCCATAGGGGTGGTATATGCGGTCAAGCACACCAGCGCGGCATCGCGATTTTTATAAAGGCGAATATGTTCTATAAGTGTATTCATCGTCAAACCTTAGTAAAATAGCCTCTACATTTAACAGAGTTTAAAACCGCACGCCAGTATTTGCGAGATATCACGCAACAAAAAAGGCGCTTAAATTCAAAGCGCCTTGGTCATCATTTAAAATGTCTGCCGTCTATTCTGCTGTATATGCGCGATCATTGTCGAGATAAGGGCTGTAAATATCTGGACGAAGCCCTGCAACCATAAAGAATGCAATACTTGCGTTTTCACGGCGAGTGTTAAAACGCTGTGTTAATTCACGTACAACATTAGGATCTTGTTTGCCTGTGCCTATGCCACTTAAATTACTACTTAACATTTCATTTACTCCTTTCACTCTTAAGCACATTATAGGTTAATATAACGTTAATTGCAAATTTCGCCGATAAAAACCGCCTATACCCCTTGAATTACAAGCATTTTCGCGCCATTATGATTTTTTATCAAACGTAAAAATAGAGCGAAAAACCATGACTAATCCTGCCCCTGCACATCCTCCTGTCGAAATTCCCGCTGATATGAAAGACATCGTTGCCTTGTGTAAACGTCGCGGTTTTATCTTCCCCGCCAGCGATATTTACGGCGGCTATAACGGTTTTTGGGATTTTGGCCCGCTCGGCACCGAGCTCAAAAATAACTTGCGTGATTCGTGGTGGAAAAACATGGTCACTTGCCCACCCATCGGTCCCGATGGAGAGCCGGTGAGCATCGTTGGCCTCGACAGTGCCATCATTCAAAACCCTAAAGTCTGGATAGCCTCTGGCCATGCAGGCGGCTTTAATGACCCGATGGTCGATTGTAAAGAATCAAAAGCCCGATACCGCGCCGATCACCTCATCGTCTTCATGCATAAAAGTGGCCATTGGCCAGCATTTTATAATGTCGAAGACGCCAGCGAAATTCCCAAACGCCTTAAAAAATTGGGCTTTGCGCAAAATGTGGATGAATATACCAAAACATCATTCGATCAATTATCCGCCGATGATTATCCCAAAGTCACAGGCCCAGACACAAAAACCGCAGGCACGCTTACGGAGCCGCGCATGTTTTCCATGATGCTAGACACGTATCCCGGTGTTGTGCGCAATGATGATAACAAAGCATATTTGCGCCCCGAAACCGCGCAGGGGATTTTTATCAACTTTAAAAACGTGCTGGATTCTATGCGCGTCAAGCCACCATTTGGTATTGCGCAAATCGGTAAAGCATTCCGCAACGAAGTCACCCCGCGCAATTTCATCTTCCGCTCCCGTGAATTTGAACAAATGGAAATGGAATGGTTTTGCCCACCCGAAGACCACGCAATGTGGTTTGAATTTTGGGTCGATCAACGCATGAAATGGTGGAAGTCGGTGGGTATGGCGGAAGTTAATCTCTTTAAAAACGAGATTGAAAAATCCGAACTGGCGCATTACTCCGCGCGCACCATTGACATTGAATATAAATACCCATTCTCCGCGCCAGATTTTGAGGAGCTGGAAGGCATTGCGCATCGCGGCGATTATGATCTATCGAAACATCAGGAACATTCAGGGCAAAAGCTTGAATATTTCGATCAGCAGGAAAACCGCCGTTATCTTCCGCATGTGATTGAACCCGCCGCAGGTTTGACGCGCGGGACGCTCGCTCTAATTTGCGAAGCCTATACGGTCGATGAATCGCGCCCATCAGGCGTCTACCTTAATTTCACGCCCGCAATGGCACCGAAAAAAGCTGCTATTCTCCCGCTTACGGCCAAAGACGAACATGTAGCGCCCGCGCAAAAACTCTATCAAGCGCTGCGGGAAGATTACGCGATTGATTTGGATATCAAACAAAATATAGGTAAACGCTACGCCCGTCAGGACGAAATCGGCACGCCATATTGCTTTACGATCGATAACGACACCATCACCGACCAAACGGTTACCGTGCGAGAACGCAACACCATGGCGCAAGAGCGTGTGAGTTTGGATAACGTGTCGGCATTTTTAGCAGAGAAAATGCGCGGGTAAAGTACGGCTATAGCCCTGTTTGAGCGAAGTGGACTAGTAAACGGGACTAAGTCTGTTATCGATCGGTGTTGAGTTTGAAAATTGTGTAATCTCAAGCCTTTACAGATTTTCACAGCGTGAACAGACCCGTTGAGCGGGTTTATTGGAATGGCGCGTAAGTTTAGCTGTATATATTCCTATATTAGCGCATTTTTGCAGAATCGTAAAGTGGAATTGCGTTTTATCGCCTATACTAATTCATCATGTATAAGGAACATAAGGTTCGTAAGTCTCATCAGTTTCGACAGGCTTCATTTGCGCATCGTTAGTTTGAACGCGCTCTTTTGGCACTATAGAAAGATTTTGCGCCTCACAAGCCTGTATTAAAGCTTTAGCAAGAGAAAAAGTATTGCGCAGCTCCTCAGTGCGCTCAGATTGAGATTTTAGAAATGCACTTAGTTAGCACATCGACAACGCACTTACTGAACGATTCATCTTTGTCGGCTGCTAGTTCCTCGAATGTAGTGACCATTGTAGAGGGGAATGCGATAGATTTACGGATTCTAGGCTCTGCTAAGCGTTTGCCTCGCGTGGCGTTAAGTCCGCGTGGAGTGGTGTTTTCTTCTGTATCAGTGTCATTTTCCATACGCGACCCCCATAATGTTAATGTTTATTTTTTAACGTCGGTTAGCAAAAAGCCAGCAATATGCCCACCCTTGGCTTTGTCATAGCATAAAAGTTATTTTATAACAAGTCTGTTTTTAGATAAAGATCAAAACCCATAACGCGTCCAGATGGATTTGGATTCTATTGTCTCCAGTGCATCTTGTGCGAAGGTGGGTTTGACCGTTGCGCTAATGAGCGAGGAGAGGAGGCCTCTATCGGGAGAGAATTCTTTGAATTTAATTTGATCGCCGAATTTTTCTTTGCAAAAATGTCGAGCTTCGCCAAACCCGTCAATCATGCCCATATCAAGCGCGGTTTTCCCGCTCCAGAACTGGCCCTCAAATACTTCGCTGTCTTTAGCCTTAATTTTATCCCTGCGCCGTAATTTGACCCAATCAATAAAGCTGATATGCAATTCCTTTTGTAGCGCTTTGAGGCGTTTCACATCAGCGGGTTTTTCCTCCATGAACGGATCAAGAAAGCCCTTATCTTTACCCGACGTATAAACGCGCCGCTCCACGCCATACCGCGCGATCAAATCCTGCAGGCCAAAACTTGCGGAGATCACCCCGATTGATCCCACAATCGAAGTTTCATTCGTGTAAATTTCATCCGCCGCACACGCCAGCCAATATCCGCCACTCGCGGCAATATCTTCAACGAATGCATAAACAGGCACATTTTTTTCGATCGCCAAGTTTCGAATATGATCGCCAATCAATGCGCTCTGCGCCGGAGAGCCACCCGGTGAGTTAATTACCAAACACACCGCCTTAAGATCAAATTCGTCAAACGCATCGGATATAGACTCCGCCAATCGATGGAAACTTAATGTTCCGCGTCGTTTCGTATCGGAATCTGCAATCACACCGGAAAGACGTATTATTGATACGCGGGATTTGGGCTTAAGCAAGCCACCAATAATCGGTAAATTCGCCCCAGCGCTACAAACTTTACAAATCGCTTTTTTTAAACACATGCATTGCTCCTATAAAATTAATCAATCGCCGCCATATCGCGTAAAATTTGTTCTGCCGCCAGCGTATACCCGCCGCCATCATTGTGCAACACAATGCCAGCATGCAAGGTTGAGGGGCTTTTTCGGTGTTTGAATCCGCGTATGATGACCCGCTTGGCGGCCTGTCCTGTTTTTGGCCAAAACGGAAAAATATCAATCGCGCCAAAGCGTTTGCCAAAAGCCCGCAAAATCGTATCAATTTGGTCGCTGCGGTGAATAAGCGTGAGCGAGCCTTGTCCGCGAATGCTACGAAACGCGCAATCAACCCAATCTTTCAAATCCATATCATCTTCCCCAAACCCCATCGCCGTGGCTTTTGCGAGGGAAGGGGAGCGCACATGATCGCCAGAATCAAGATATGGCGGATTGCAAATCACATGGTCAAATTCCATCCCCTCAAAATCACGAATATCAATGCATTTGAAATGCGTACGCTCTTTCATTCCATTGAGCATAGCATTGTGCCGCGCCAATTCTATCGCTTCGGGTTGAATATCAATTCCGCTAAGGCGCGTATCGGTTATACGCTTGAGCACGCAAAAAGCCGCGCTCCCTAGCCCGCAACCAAGATCGAGAATATTATCTCCTGCCTTGGCTGGGCAAGCCGCCGCCAATAGCACCGCGTCAATGGAAGTACGAAACCCGTCAACGGGCTGCGCCAATTCTAATCGTTGCCCCAAAAGTTGAATAATATCACTCATGCGCGGCAATATAGAGGAAATTGAGGCAATGGCAAAGGGTTAAGAGCGTGTGGTTTTGGAATCCGTTGGAAGGCCCAGTTGCGCGAGCATCATCACGTCAATCGGCGTGGAAATAAGTGAAGCATAGGGTGATTGTGAATGGGCATATAGCCCGCCGAGATTGTGCGGTGGTTGAGGTTTTCTAGCGGAGGGAGCGGCATAATCGCGCTCCTCACTTATGAACCCTTGCTTGAAAATACGGCTGGTGATGTGCTCTTGCATTTGCGGGGTATCGGCCACCACATAATGCGTTTTAACTTTGGGCGGCACATTTGCAGATGTTTTTGCATGCACGCTATTGAAGCCAGAATTTTCAACACCAAAGGCCAGTAAATTCTCCGAAGACACTTGAGGCTGAGTGTTATATGTGGCGACACGCGCAGAAGGGGCGGCGTTCGCGGTGTTTTTAATTTTAAATTTTTGATCAAAACCCGCATAAATTTCTTCTAAAGTTTTGGCACGACCGCTATCGCGATCATAAAATATATTTTTATTCGCCCGCGCTTCTTTGGGGAAAATATACGCCGCTGTTTGCAACGGGTTTTCATCACGCGCATTGAGGAACGCCGCCGCTCCACCTGCGCCCATGAAATGCGCCATATATAATTCGGTCGAGCCAATATGCTTTTCACCTTTTGCCCAGTGGCTTTCGAGGAATTTTTGGTTATCACTGGCAAATTCTGCCGCCATATTTGACGCTATCTGCGGATCTTTTCGCATATTTAAAATTTGTTGACGAGATTTGTTGTTGGTGTCTATGCCATATTTTTCGCCATGTTTGTCGACCATATTCATCCATGTTGAATCAATAAATTGAAACAGTCCTGTCGCCGAGCTGGTTTTGGCTTTGGCCGAGGGGTTGAAGCTACTCTCTGCATGGGCTTGTTGCACCATATAAGAAAAATCAACGCCAGTATTTACACTCGCTTTTTGAATGGCGTTGATTACATGCTTGGGAGCATTATTACCAAATGCAGCCAAAACATTGTTATTCATTGTGTTTCCTAATCCTTGCATATGATTGGTGGTTTTCTTTTTCGTTTCATCTATAATTATTTGTTGAAATAGTCGTTGCAACCTTCATGCCAACTTGAAATCAATCAAAAGAGAACATAGCCATGAGCCATTACAATCCTCCGATTAAAGATATGCAATTCTTGCTCCATGATGTGTTGGGATTTGTTCATGATGATTTGGATCGCGATACGTGTGACGCTATTCTTGACGAAGCCGCAAAGCTTGCGCGTGATATTCTCGCGCCATTAAACGCGAGCGCAGATCAAGACGGCACGCAGTTAAACGACGGCGAAGTCAAAACAGCCAAAGGCTTTAAGGAGGCTTACGCGGCCTATCGTGATGGCGGCTGGAACGCTGTGCCATTTGATCCTGAATTTGGCGGGCAGGGCTTGCCCTATGCTCTGGCGTTTCCGATACAAGAAATGTGGCAAGGCGCAAATATGAGCTTTGGTCTGTGCCCGCTCCTTAATCAGGGCGCGGTCGAGGCAATCCATCATCATGGATCTGATGCGCAAAAAGAATATTATCTGCCCAAACTTATTAGCGGTGAATGGACGGGCACGATGAATTTGACTGAGCCGCAGGCCGGTTCTGATCTTGGTTTGCTACGCGCCAAAGCCGAAGAAACAGACGAAGAGGGCGTTTATAAAATCACGGGCCAAAAAATATTTATCACATATGGCGAACATGATCTGGCGGATAATATTATTCATCTCGTGCTGGCACGCTTAGACGATGCGCCCGATGATGTACGCGGAATTTCATTGTTTATTGTACCCAAAATTCTATCTGATGATACCCGTAACGCGGTAAAATGCATCGGTATTGAGCACAAACTCGGCATTCATGCATCGCCCACATGCACGATGGATTTTGATGGCGCGACAGGTTATTTGATCGGCGAACCGCATATGGGTCTAAAATATATGTTCACCATGATGAACAACGCGCGTCTGTCGGTGGGGTTGCAAGGCGTGGCGATTGCAGAAGCCAGCTATCAACATGCGCTGGCCTATGCCAACGACCGTGTGCAGGGCAAAGATCTCGGCACCCAAGAACGCGTTACCATTGCCCATCACCCAGACGTGCAACGCATGTTACTCACCATGAAAAGCCAGATCGAAGCGGGACGGGCTATGACTTATGCTTCGGCGCTTGCGTTGGATAAAGGTGATCGCGCATGTGTAGATATTTTAACGCCGCTTGTCAAAAGCTGGTGCACGGATATGGCCGTTGAGGTGACCTCAATTGGTGTGCAAATTCACGGCGGTATGGGATTCGTTGAAGAAACTGGCGCGGCGCAGTTTTATCGTGATGCCCGAATTCTGCCAATATATGAAGGCACAAACGGCATTCAAGCGCTCGATCTGGTCTTTCGAAAAATTTTACGTGACGGAGGACAAAGCGCAACGCAATTTATTGCCGATCTAAACACACAAGCCAGTGGCGAGTTCGCAGAATATTTCAAAGCGCTGGAGACAGGCTTGGCCGCGATCATCAAAGCTGGTGAAAAACAAAATTTGCGCCATGCCGAAGCTGTTGCAAGTCCATTTTTAAATGGTTTTGCTTTAATAGTTGGCGCGGTATACTTGCAAAAGGCATTGCTGGCATTGGATGGGAATGACGAAACTTTTACGAATGAAAAACGCCGAACAATCGAATTTTTCAAATCCAATATTCTGCCTCACGCGTTAGCATATCTGGGTAACATGTCTGAAGATCAAACTTTATCGTGGGCGAATTAATTCAGGTTTAGGCAAATGCGGATTTTGACAAGTAGTGTAAGCCATAGCCTGAAAACGCACAATAGTATTAGAGCTGATATTTGGTTTTACTGTATCCATATATCTAACATACGTATTGGCAACGCATTCACATAGCTTTTCTGGGTCTGTGCCAGGTGCCATTTGCCCATTTGTCTGGAGACAATTTCTATAAACTTCACCAGATGCAACGTAGGAATCATGACATTTATCCTGAATGTTTAATCGAATTTGCGTTGTGTTAATCGTTGGACCACCTTCGATGCGCTTGTTAAGATACTCCGCAGATAGACAGGCACAATTATAATATTGCATCATCAAATAATTATTCGAGCATTCGCGAAAATACTCATCCGCTTCATCCAAATATTCATCCATAAAAGGTGTTTCTTCACGGTTTTTACTTAGGCCATATTGACCATTGGGGTTTTGCCCCACTGGCTCATCTGTTTGAATTGTATTTTTAATAACAAGTTCATCCATAATAACTGCGTTTGTATCATCAGCGTTTTCAGCCGCATTTTGAATAGCATCAAGCGATATATCGTCCTGCGCATGTACAGCCGAAAAGCTCAGGCAAACAAGCAACACTAATGAAACAGCGATAAGATAAGAAAATTTATTCATACCTATAGGATACCATTTTTTGTGACGCTATGCGAAATATTGAATCCCAAAATAATAAAAAAACCCGCATCAATGTGCGGGTTCAAATATTATTGGATAGATTAAGATTATGCTTTCTTAACGCGCTTCCATAAACCGCTAAAAGCTTGGCCGACGGCGTCAACCGCGCCTTCGCCTTGCGCATCATTCATATCTTCTGAACGCACACCAGCAGAGCTGTTTGTATTTTGATTATTGGCTTCTAATTTGGCCATCCGTTCTTTCAGACGTTGCGCTTCGATCTGGTCGCGGCGCTCGCGCGCACGAATTTCACGCTGTTTCAATTGCTCGGCTAAGTCTTCAGCCTGTTTTTGTGAATATTGACTAGTGAGCAAAACTTGACTGGCTTGTTTTTGCCATTGATCACGTTGTGATTTTAAATCCTCTAACTGATCTTCTGCGCTCTCTAATTGTGTTTCAAGCATTTTGACACGCATTTTCATACGTTCCATTTCGATTAAGGCAGACGCTTTTTCAAGCTCTTGCTCCACTGAAACAGAAGGCGCACCCGCGCCGCTGGAAGTTGCATTTGAAGAATTCGCGTTTTCCAAACCAAAAACACGTTCCAATTCAGAAACATCCACAATCTTACGTCCGTTAGGATCAAGTTCAAATGACAATTTACCATTATTCATTGAACGTTGAATTGTGGATTTGGATTTCCCTGTGAGCTCCGCTGCTCGTTGTGCGCCAACTTTCGCCATACTAGATGTCCTTTTTAATTATTTATAATGAATGCCATAGCTTTATCATGGGTTTTCAGAACATGCAAGAAATTCTATTTAACCAATAAAAAAAACGCCTGCTTTTTACAGCTAGGCGTTTGATTTTAATAATATTAATGTGGCGAATAATTTTAAGCCGCAGCTTCTTCATTGCCCAAACGTTCATTTAATAAATGCGTTAGACGTTGCCATTGCGCTCCTGAAAACAGATGCGCATACAAAAAGGGCAACCAGCCATTTTTACGCCATTCAAGGAAATCCTTATCGCTCATCTCGCCAAGTTTTTTCTCATCAATGATTTTGAAACCAGAAAAATTGATACGCTTATTGCCTGCTACGTTAATTTGTGCTTCGCGATCAACCAATAAATCACTGGCGGCCAAAGCTTTAGAAAACGCCGTCGTCTGCTGCGCTGCGGCATGATATGATTTGCAAAATTCCAACGCATTATTGGACAGCTCGGTGGGTTTACCTTCCTCATCGAAAAAGCGCTGCTCGCCCTTTTTATCAATAGCATTATCGTTCATATCGATACAAAGCGTGAGTTGCTCACTATCAGGCATTTCGGAAAAAATGAACGGATAGCGGCGTATATACGCAGGAACGTAACTATTTTCTAGCCAAGAATGGTCTTCATTTAAGAATAGATTTTCGTTATCACGCAAACCCATGATTGCCACAGGAGTTGCATTGCCATCTGGCGAAAATGCAATAGGATAGAAATGGCAGACTTGGGGCATTTCAATAAGGTTAATTGGCACTGCGTTCACACCTAAAGTAAAATCAAAGCCAATATTTTTCTTCAACGCTAAATCGCTATGTGCCTTGGCATCAAGCGGGGCAGGATTGGTGTAAAACAAGGGCATATTCGCCGCAGGCGCCGCGCCATTTTTCGCAACCTTTGAGTTATTTTTTATATCTGCCATAGAAATCAATCCTTTTTGTTATATCCAGTAATAACCAACACTTTATAAAAAATATACCAAGGACGCAATGGTATAAGCATGAAAATCATAATACGCATTGGCTTTTGAATGACAATTTTAACGCTTGTAAAACCCGCTCCGCAATGCGAAAAAGATCGAATGAGACAAAAAATAAGGATAGCACTATGCGTATAGCAATGGTTGGGACGGGATATGTTGGCTTGGTATCGGGCACATGTTTTGCCGAATTTGGCATTGATGTGACTTGCTTGGATAAAGACGCAGGCAAAATTGAACGCTTGAAAAAAGGCGAAATTCCCATTTTTGAACCTGGTCTTGATGATTTGGTGGAAAAGCAGGTAAAGGCTGGTCGCCTATCCTTCACGACCGACATCAAAGAAGCGATGAAAGGTGCGACAGCCGTATTTATAGCAGTCGGCACGCCGGCACGCGTTGATAATGGTCACGCCGATATGAAATATGTGTACGAAGCCGCCCGCGAAGTGGCAGAGCATATCAACGATTATACGTTGATTGTAACCAAATCCACAGTACCCGTAGGCACAGCACGTGAAATTGAGCGCATTATTGCGCAAACAAACCCTAATGCCGATTTCGATGTGTGCTCCAATCCTGAATTTTTGCGCGAAGGCGCAGCAATCAACGATTTTATGCGCCCTGACCGCATCGTTATTGGCACCCGCAGTGAACGTGCGGTCGAAATTATGCGCGATTTATATCGTCCGCTTTATATTAACGAAACGCCGATGGTCATCACCACGCCTGAAACTTCGGAAACCATTAAATATGCGGCGAATGCTTTCCTTGCGACCAAAATCACTTTCATTAACGAAATCGCCGATTTATGCGAAAAAACAGGCGCGAATGTCCAAGATGTTGCGCGAGGTATAGGATTGGATGGGCGTATAGGCTCCAAATTCCTCCATGCTGGCCCTGGCTATGGTGGCTCATGCTTCCCCAAAGATACACTGGCGCTCACGCAAATTGGCGATGTATATAACGCCCCGCAAACTATTGTAGAAAGTGTAGTCAAGGCCAACACCACGCGCCAGAAAAAAATGGCGCAGCGCATTGTAGCCGCGTGTGGCGGCGATGTTACAGACAAGCGTATAGGCGTTTTGGGCATAGCATTTAAGCCCAACACAGATGATGTGCGCGATGCGCCTTCATTGGTTATTATTGAACATTTGCAATCACAAGGCGCAAATATTGCGGCCTTTGATCCTGTGGCCATGGAAGAAGGCAAAAAAGTTTTTGACAATGTGCAATGGTGCAGCGATTCATATGAGGTCGCCCGCGATGCTGACGCGCTGGTGATTATTACCGAATGGAACGAGTTTCGCGCATTATCCTTGGAAAAAATTGCCGACATCATGGCCAATAAATGCCTGATTGATTTGCGCAATATCTATAAACCCAAAGACATGGTCAAACATGGTTTCCATTATGTTTCGGTCGGACGCGCGGATGTTAATCCTGCGATTAATGAAAAATCCCCGCAGGTTGCGAATGGATAAAACATATCTTCCGCGCACGGAAAAGCTGCTTGCTAATCCCGAAGCGCTTTGCAATATGGTGCGCCGCATAGCCATTGAAGCCGGTGAGATCACGCTGAAATATTTCGACGGCATAAAGGATATGGGCGTTGAGCGTAAAGCCGACAATTCACCCGTGACTTTGGCGGATCAAGAAGCGGAAATCCTTATCCAAAAGGCCCTCGCTGAATTAACGCCCGACATCCCTTTCATCGGTGAAGAACTCACCGAAGCGGGAAACGCGCCTACAACGGTTGGCGAGTCTTATTATTGGCTGGTGGATGCGCTTGATGGAACGCGGGAGTTCATTAAAGGCAATGAGGAATATACGGTCAATATTGCGCTGATGCACAACCACAAGCCTGTGATGGGCGTTGTCTATGCGCCTGCAAAAGGTGACCTTTACGCTGGTTTTGGCGCGGGGAGCGCGCTGCATTGGAATATGGACAGCGATAATCAAAAGAAAATCTATGTCCGCAAAGTCCCCGAAAAAGGCTTAACTATCGTTAGTAGCGCATCCCACACTAATAATCCTAAGCTTCAGCAATTCCTAGAAGGTTTTAAGGTTTGCAAAGTAGTAAGATATGGTAGCTCATTAAAAATTTGTGCGATAGCGGCGGGAAAAGCCGATATGTATCCACGTTTTGGATTAACTTGCCATTGGGATACTGCCGCCGCTCAAGCGGTTTTGGAAGCCGCTGGCGGTGTGCTTGTTGATATGCATGGCGCGCCACTGCCTTATGGGGACAATGATCATAAACGATTGAACCCCGAATTTATCGCCAGCTCATTTTCTGTTTTTGAAGTGGACGATTAAAGCCATTGTAATTTCGCAATAACCCGTCCGAGTATTTCGAATTCCTCGCGCCTCAAAATTTGTGGCTGGTAGGTTTGTGTGTGTGCGGTGATTTTGATTTTCACAGGATTGGAATTGGGCACATATTCACAGTTTCTAAGCATATGACCAAATCCGTCCGATACAATGAATGTACCGGGCGGCGTAGGGTTTTTGTCGGATAAATCCACCAAAACATGTTCATCACGTTTAAAATCAGGAGCCATCATGTGATCGCCAACGCGAAAACTTTTGATCACATCGCTGGTGCTTTGCGTGTGCTTTTGTATGATGTTGGCAGGCAGTATCCATTGTGATTGACTATTTTCAACCTCATTCGCGCTGTCGGATAAATTATGATTGCTTTTAAGCTGATCGACGACATACGATTGTGTTTGGCCTTCATGATCTCGCTTTTCTCCCGATGGCAGGCCAAAAAATTCCCGCATTTTGATATATTCAGTCGCCTTTATTTGACGTACGCCACTCAGGATTTTGCTCACCGCTGGCGGTTCTAAGCCAAGCGCCTGCGCTAACGCCGCTTTGCTTTTATCACGATGGTGCGAAAACTGTGCATGTAACCATTGAGCGTCCATACTTGCGATTATCGCACGTATCTAATATATTAAAATTGCCAAAATAGAAATTATTTGATTGATGTGTGCGATAAAAGCAAATATATTACAACTATGGAGTGCAAACCTTTAAAAATTAAGAAAGAGAGTGTACACACAATTCGCCTCATTGGCGGTAATATTGCTCATATGCGTAAATCGAGAGGCATTTCCCAACAAGCTATTGCAAACTTACTTGATGTCTCATTTCAACAACTACAAAAGTACGAAAATGGCACGAATCGTATTTCTGCGGATAAGCTTCATGTGCTCAAGCTTTATTTCAAAGTGAGATATCGCGATTTTTTTATCGGGTTATAGATAAAAATTAATTTTTTAAATCCAGTACAATACGGTGATATGGGTTCTCCTTCGGCGGCAACGCCATTTTATCAAGTATCTGCGTGTCCTTATTCAAGCTAAATACCACGCGGCTACCTTTGTTATCATTCATGGGTTCGACCTTGTAGAGTTTCAGCAGGGCTGAAGTGCCGAAACTCTTTTCTTTGGCCGCGCTCCATATGGCATTGGGTAATTCGATCACCAGAAGATGTTCTTGATTATCCAAATCAGCAGTATACGCAGTCGCTTGATTGACATCCATCACCAAGCGTATTTTATCGCTATGTGCCCCAATTCTTAAGGCGCTGACGGTTGGACCTCCCTCCGGAGGCGTTGTATAAGACGCTGCATTGCTCGGCTCAGCCTTGGGCGGGCTGATGGGAACAACTTCGGGGGTGGAAGGTGTTGCTTCTGTATCTGTTTCTGAGATATCTAATGCCGCCTCATCTACAGCATTCTGCAATGGAATGGGCGGTGCAACATCAGTAGGTGGTGGAACGTATGATGCGGGGGCGGGCTCCCCCTGCAACAATATATCCAATTGTTGAATAAGATCCTGTATATCCGATTCCACCGCAACAAGACGGGTGATCGCGGGTTTAAAGGATTCAAATTCTCGTTTCATATCCAAAACAGCATTTTCAATACGTTCAAAACGTTTGTTCGTATCGGAAATTTCACCTTGGAAAAGGGTGTCCACATTGACCCCTGCGGGCTGCAGGGCAGGCAGACCGTTGGGCATGAGGACTTTATCTTGCACGTTCAAATCACCTGGCCTCGTGCCGTATTGGGGCGGCATAGCCACAGGTTTAGTCACACCTTCTCCGCTCACGCCTTGGGCTGGTGGCATGGTAACAGCGGAGTTTGATGAGTTTGAACTGGAAGATGGAGCTGACAAGGGCCCGCAGCTTGTACCAAACAGTACAAACAACATGGTAAGAACAGAATATATAACTCTATTGTTCATGAAGAACCATTGCTTCTGAAACGAAGCAGATGCCCAAAATAGTCAGCCCAAAGAAAACGCAGTAAAAATAAACAGAAGTATAAGAATTTTATACACTTTTAAGGTTACGTGGTGCGGGAATCGCCGTCAAGAAACTATTCCACTTTTATGCACAAAATCATGCACATGGCCCGCTTTTTAAGCAATTCATCACAAACGTTGTTGTTGAGATGAATATTGATTATAGTGTGGCATGATTTTTGAATGGCAGAAATGATGAAAAAATTGTTTACATTTTTTGTGGTGCTATGCGCTATTTTTTTGGCCGCACCATTCTCTTATGCAGCGGTTTCAGTCGAGCAACCTTTTGTATTCGGTGATTATATTGTTAAAAATAATAACGCTGTTTATGATGTTACGGTGAATACTGATGGGAGTCATTCATATGATGGCGCTGGATTTATCGAAATCATCGACACGGCGGCGCCTGGTATTTACAATATTGATAGTCTGCCAGTTAGTACGGCTATTATATCAGTGACGGTTAGCCAGATTTCTCCGCTTACTGGCGCAAGCGGACCAAACTTTCCGTTTAGCGCGTTTCAAGAAACCCATCCGCCGACTACTGACGGATTAGGCGTCGCGAGAATTACTATTGGCGCGACAGTCAGCACTTCGGGAAGCGGGATTGCTTATATTGATGATACATATAGTGGTACGATACAAATTACGATCAACTTTTAAAACCATAAGGAGAGTCCTATGAACTGCAAATCAAAATTGAAAACGCATATGTTGTTATTCTTGCTAAGCGTATTCATGCCTTTGCAAGCGATGGCCAATATTACGCTATTGCCAACGCGGGTGATTTTTGGAGATCGTGATCGCTTTGCGGAAGTGACTTTGGTCAATACATCGGATAAGGCTTCAGTCTACAATATCGATTGGCAATTTTATAAAATGCTGGAAAGCGGCCCGGGATACAAGCAAGTTGACGCATCGTTGACCGAATTTGACTTGACCAAACATATTGTATTTACGCCGCGTAAAGTAACACTTGCGCCGGGTGCTAAGCAAAAGGTGCGTATCGCATTGCGCCGCCCACCAGAAATTCCTCCCGGTGAATATCGCGCGCATTTAACATTTTCCGATGGTGGAAGCCCTTTAGATAGCGGTGTCGGCCAGAATGATAGCAATAAAGGCCAGCAACGCGCAGGGGCGACAGTCGATGTGAAAATCGGGTTTTCCATTCCGATCATTCTTGATGTTGGTACGCCCGATGTAGCGGCGAATATCGACAGTTTAAGCTTAGAACGAGATGAAAAGGGCAATCTTATGGGCCGTATTACTATATCGCGTTCTGGAGGGCCGTATGGCGCAATTGGACATCTTTTTATCTATAACGATAAGGATGAAGTTGTTGGCGAAGTCAGTAATGCCCATATTTTCCCCGAAGTGAATAAACGCGAGTATGTGCTTGGGTTGGATGAGGCGAAAATGTCGGGCAGTTTGCGCGCAACTCTTAAGCGCCATGATTATAAAACCAAGGGTGATAGCGCGATCTACACCGAGCGAGTGTTTCCTGTGCAATAAATTAGGGTGTAAGGAATGTGTAATTACAACAAGTTAAAGTGACGCGGCAATCCAGTCACACAAAACTATCAAACAAAAAAGGCGCTTCAAAACGAAGCGCCTTCTTAAAATTCTTAAATCGGATTAATACGTGAACGTAATAACAAATGATGCGTTATACGTGTTATCCGGCGGTGTAGCACTTGCTGTCAAGGTGCCGCCTATATTAATAACGTTTGGCACGGCCGTTGATGCAATCACCATATTAGCGCCATCCGTACTTAAAGCTCCAGAAGCACCTGTCGTCGGATTAACCGTAACAGTTGATATCGCTAGATTACTCGCGGCAGGTAGGAATGCTGCTGCACCTGTTCTTGTCGCTGTCAAATTGGCCGCACCAGGTGTGGCAACGGATAACTGCCCTTCAGAAGCGGAAGGCGTAATATTAACGACAGTGGAAGCGGCTGTCATTGTACCACCAGTACGGGTGACAGTATTTGATGCATCATCAGTCAGTGTGAAAATGGCTGTCTCGGCACCATCAAGTTGAATGATCCATGTTCCGAAATCCATATCGGCATCATCAGTTGTGGTGATACCACTGACGGTTGTCATCGTTGCGTTAACGGTAACGGGTTGAGCTGTGGCTAATTGAGGGGTATATGCCGCAAGTACAAGTGCTACTGCACTGGTCGCTGCAAGCGTTTTCATTGATTTGAGTTCCATTAGGTTTCTCCTTCTAGGGCTCGAGTTGGTTATGAATACGCAGTGCTATAGTTTTCGTTAAAAAATTTAGACTACACTATTAATATCACATGAAAACCGTTAAATCATTATTAATTTTAACAAAAAACATTTATTAGCATTTTTTTATGTATGCGCATCGACACTATATAAATTGTATCCACAAGTGATTCATGATTAAATAAATGAAGGCTTTTCTGCGTTTTTTCCATTTCATTTTAAATTTTTCAGGCTCGTTCTTTGATCAAACGCCCATACATATTGATGATATTTTATGTTGCCTTGATATTTTTTGCGGTAACGAAGCATGATAATATTGCTATGGCACAGGATAATACGGCATCGAAAGCGCAAATTACTAAATCCGAACGCCTATCATTAGCGCGTGATTTTGTGAATAAAATGCGTCGTGGCTATTCCCAAGCAAATACCGTGCTTGAGGGTAATATTCCCGCACAACCTCAAGCTAATGTTTACGCCGATGGCGAGCAATTGTTGTTTGAAGTGTTTTTATATAAACGCTTTAAGCTGGATGATGTGATTTTAGGACAATCGCAGAATAATTCGATTTTACTTTCATTGCGAGATTTTATCGCCATTCTCGATTTACCCATCATTGTTGAAGCCGAAGGTGCGAGTGCCGCGGGGTGGTATATAGCCGAAAGCAAAGAATTTTTGCTGGATTTTGAAAGTAAATCGGTGCGCACGGATAATGGAGAATTCCCAATCTCGGAAAAAGTATTGCGTGAGGGCGATGATATTTTCGTGCCGATCAAGGATTTGGAGCAATGGTTCAATTTTGAGATTACAAAAGATAATTCTATCGCGCAAATCACGATTAAATCCGATCAAAAACTCCCTCTACAGCTACGTTACGAACGCGAGAACAGAAAAAAATCCGATAATCGCGTGGCGGAGCCTGTGTTGCCGCTTGCGAAACAGCCGAAACAGCTGATCGACGTGCCCTTTGTGGATGTTGCCACCCGCTCGCGCTATTCCAAAAGAGGAGACTCCGAAAATTCTGATATAGATCATAACGCCTTTATCCGTAGCACCGGCGATTTCGCTTACGGCACACTGACAACACAGACACAACTGACCAAAAATGATAAAATTGCCAGCATTCGCGCCAATTACAAGCAGGAATCATTAGAACCTGAATTGCTAGGCCCTTTAAAAGCGAAACGTTTCGAATTAGGAGATGTTGTACAAACGAATTTGCCCATTGACGCTGTATCGGGACAGGAGCTTGGGGTGAGGGTGACGAACGCTGATCCGCTGCGTAATACCATTCGCCCCACCACAGCAATCACGGGTACGGTTTTTCCAGGCTGGGATGTTGAGCTCTATAGAGGTAACCAGTTTCTCGCGTTTCAACGCGTTGATGACGACGGTTTTTATAGCTTTGATGACGTTCTTCTGTTTAATAACGAGAATGATTTTCGCGTGGTATTTTATGGCCCACAAGG
>JBBKXA010000048.1:0-4130 GCA_037969235.1 Bdellovibrionales bacterium
ATTTTATAAGACGCTTGGAATACAAGTTTACGATTGAAATAACACCTCACAAGCAGGGCGAGCCTTTTCAGCATGTTTGATTTGGTGCAACAACTTAAGACCTTAAGAAACGCTAAAAAAACGTAATTTCTCATTTGAACTGATGGGGCAGGGGGGTGATAACATCGATTGTGGAAAATAATAGTCTCCATATAGCTCGTCAGGCTCATAACCTGAAGGTCGTAGGTTCAAATCCTACTCCCGCAACCAATGATTTCAATATCTTAGCTGCCTTCAGGCGGCTTTTTTGCGCTGTTGCTGCACCGGTGATGCTTAATTATGTTGTTTTACCCTGAATGCCTTAAGCCAATTGAAAACAGAAACCTATACTTATTATTCTGTTTATGCCACAATAAGGCGTAATTGGAATAATACATGGAGGTTTCTATGGGTAATTTAGTCGGTATAGGGAAATCTGGACGAAAAAACTTAAGTAAAGTTCTTGAGCGTAACTCTAAAGTGATTACATCAAAGATTGTTTCCGAAACTTTAACTGTACCACAAAAGGAGGCGAGTAGAATGCTTTCTCGGTGGTGTGCAAGTGGATGGTTGTATCGCTTGAAGAGGGGTGCTTACGTTGCTATTCCTATGGATTCTACGAGTTCTAATATTGTGCTAGAAGAACCTTTTGTGATTGCAGAATCAATTTATCAGCCAGGATATGTGGGGGGGTTCAGCGCAGTTAAGCATTGGGATCTGTCTGAGCAAATAATTGAAACTGTCTATTATTTTTCAACTAAGCAGTTGAAGGAGAGAAATCCTGTTTATGGCTCAACAAAATTTAAAATAAAAACGGTTAAGGAGTACAAGGTTTTTGGAACAAAAAACATATGGTATGGAAGCACAAAAATTAAAGTAAGCGATCCCACTAAAACTATCGTGGATATTTTAGATGACCCTAAATTAGTTGGTGGCATGTCAATTGTGTACGATATTTTTATTGAATATCTAGAATCAGATTATTGTGATTTCAATGAATTGCTTAATTATTCTGAAAGGATGGGTAACAAAACAATTTTAAAAAGATTGGGCTTTTTGATTGATGTTAAATTTAAGGTAATGCCAGAAGAATTGGCGAGTATTAAAAATAGCATTTCATCGGGCTACTCTAATTTTGATCCAATAGTAAATTGCAACTTCACTGTTGAAAAATGGAAGCTAAAAGTCTCAGCGTCATGGAAAGAAGAGTATGATAGAAAAAAATGAAGTTCTTGAAATTGCAAGAAGCTTAAGCTTACGACCAGACACTGTTGAAAAGGATTATGTGCTGGGTTGGATGTTGCACGGAATCAGTCAAAATGAATTCACAAAAAATTGGGCCTTTAAAGGTGGTACAAGCTTAAAGAAATGTTTCTTCGAAACATTTAGATTTTCTGAAGATTTAGACTATACATTGAAGGACAGTACGCATCTGGATGAAAATTTTCTTCTTAATGTGTTTCGTGAAATCACAGAATCAATTCAAGAAGAAGTTGGTATAGAATTCTTTCCAGATAGATTTAAATTTAAAATTATTGATAAGGGTAACGGCCAATTTTCAGCCCAAGGAAAGATACACTATAACGGTCCACTAAATAGAACCCAGGGCGTGGCTACGATTAAACTTGATTTAACAACAGATGAAATACTTGTTTTAGATACAGTTACTCAAAAAGTAGAGCACCCGTATTCTGATGAGCCGTCACAAAGCATTGTTGCCAATTGTTATGCTTTTGAAGAGGTGGTTGCAGAGAAAATAAGGGCATTAGCACAGAGGATTAGACCCAGAGATTTGTATGATGTGGTTCATTTTTTTAGGAATAGAGAAATGATAGAGAATCCACAACTGGTTCATAATGTATTAATTCAAAAATGTGCATTTAAGGGAATGGACGTACCAACATTTGAGTATATCCAAAGTCATGAGAAGCTAGACGAATTAGAGCCTCAGTGGGCTAATATGTTGGATCATCAGCTTCCTTCATTGCCACCAATGGACTCATTTTGGGCAGATTTGCAGCCTTTCTTTGACTGGCTAAATGGTCAGCTCGAAGAAGAAAAACTTGTTCCCGCTGAAATTATTTCTGGTGACCTATTTCAGGTTAGTGGGCGCAGGTCTTTTACAGACGATACGTCCATATTGCATCGGATACAATTTGCTGCCGCAAACAGAATTTGTATTAAATTACAGTATAACAATAAAATTCGAGTAGTAGAGCCGTTGTCTTTCCGGATAAATACAAATACAGGAAACAGGCTCTTTTATGGGTACGAACGTGATGCGGAGCATGTTAAAGCATATTCAATATCAAATATTCAGTCGGTGGAAATTACCAATGCACCGTATATGGAGAAATACCCAGTAGAAATTAGCTCAACGGGTTCTGTCTCTATGCCGCCTATAAGGAGCAAGGAGGGGGCTTGGTCAAGTTCTTCAGTTGGACATGCTTCTTCGCAAAGCCACCTGTATAAGATCCAATGTCCAATGTGTGAAAAAACTTTTTCCAGGAAGAGAATGTCGGACACCAAATTAAATAAACACAAAAATCAATGGGACCAAAATTGTTCAGGTAAACGAGGTTATATTACTTAGTATTTTGTCCTCTAAGCGGATGTTAAATTCATTACCTAATATACTAGCGTAGGAGCTCGCCAATTTTATGTCCTGTTTCTTTTGCTTAGCGTGGTCACACAGGCGCCCATGATAAATGTTTATAAACTGTTGTTTCTCACATCCGATACAAGGTGCTAACTACCAGAATTTTTAATTTATTAGCTCGTTGGTGAACTAATAAATTAAAAAGTTGCGATTTTATATAAGAAATACACCCCTTACTCCAAAACTAAAGGCTAATTTTCATAAACTATATTATCACATTTAGCTTTTACATCATAAACTCATGACACCACACCCTTTTAGGATGATACAATACTCGATACGGCCACTTGTTTTTGACCTAAAGTTTTAGCAAAGCTAGAAGCCTGCTCAACGCGCTTTATGGTAGCAGGATCGGCGCGGCGTGTATTCGGTTCTAAACTCAGGGACTTAGAAGCCCACTCTTTAATGGTCGATTTATATTTTTTATATTCTTCGCGTTGCTCAAGCATATAAACATCATATTTCGATTGTATGGCAAGCCATTGGGACGCGGGCGTTTCGGTGATAATTTCCAGCTTAATGGCAATATCAGAAGTTACGGGGCTGCGGCCGTTTAGAATACGTGAAAGATGTTGACGCGTTACACCAAGCAAATCCGCAACGGTTTCCACACGCAAACCATTTTGCTCAATAAAGCCAGACTTTAAAATGCGCCCTGCATGAGAAGGTGCACGCATCACTTTTTTATAAACTTTCTTACTCATAACACATACTCCTTAATGTGGGTCTTCAATTCTTATGTTCACAGGGTCAATGTCTTCATCAAATTCGCACAAAACCCGCATATTGCTTGTTATATCGAATGACCATGTACCTTTCCCTTGACCTGTATGTTCATGCGCTCTGAACAACAAAGGACTTGGCGGCAAGCTTTCGATGGTATCAATAAAGTCTAAAATAACTTGTAACTTATCGATGTTTTGCACTTTGAGCCCTCTTGCATTGCCTTTGTAGTAAAACCGTTTAAGGGCTTTGTCTTTAAAAGACGCTTCAAAAATCGCCACGTTTATTCCTTCTTTAATGTAACATTGTATATGACATGAAGTCAATATATTTGTAACATTTTATGTGACATATATACCAAGTGTCAATGGCATAATCTTAAAATTGAGAATGACAGGCTGGTGGGTATTGTCGCAAAGTTTAACTGAGTTTAAAAAGTGCCTCAACCCGTCAGAATCTAGACGGTCGCCAAGCGGTAAAATTGCTGCGCCGGTGTTAAATTTTGATCGATGTGTTTGGTAAAGTTGAGTTGTCGTTTTTTAATCATGTTCATAAGCTCTATGCCTGCGATGGTTCGGGCTGCAGTATGCATTTTTCTAAAACCACCCATTGGCGTTGTGATGCGCTTGATGTGGCGGTGATCCTGTTCCACGATGTTGTTGAGATATTTGGCTTGGCTCAAGATAAATTTTAGCTCTCCCGTTAGCCAGCCTGGCTTGTTGAAATGCTC
>JBBKXA010000049.1:0-14866 GCA_037969235.1 Bdellovibrionales bacterium
CGTCTGGACGATGCGGATCGGCCCCATGTGCAATTAAAATAGCAATACGCCTTAACGCATCCCCAGCAAGAATACTTTTCTCAAATGTTTTCTCTGCCGAATACCCATCTTTTTTCCTAACCTTAACATCAGCATCCGCATATTTCAATGCATAATCAATAGCCAGTCCCAAATACGTTGTTTCAGTACGTCTTATGCGCGCACTAATTTGTTGAAAAAATCCTGTCATACTTGCAATGCCCATCTTCTTACCGCCATCCTCGATCTCTGGTGCAAAACTCAGTTTATACTTAGAAGTAACTGTAGTATCACGATTTAAATCAATTCCAAATTGCATGGCATATTCCAAAATCTTTGTCGCTTCAAGCGGAATAAGACCGTATTCTAAATTTGGAAATAACATTCGATTGTGGTTTCTTTGCAACACACTAGATAACCAACTATCATTTCGATCGGTAGTAGCGTGAGGATCAACGTTTTGTCTTTCAATTAAGAATTTTACAATAGGAAAAGACACACCTTCAACCGCCGAAATCAACAACTCCGCCTGTGCATTTTTGCTTTCAGGAAGCTCAAAACCACCTTGTTCCATTAAGAAAACAAATCCATTATTAAACCCGTTAAAAGCCGCATAATTTAAAACATTTTCAGACGATATCTCCTCATCACTGAGACTTTCCCCACAATGTACTGGCGTGACGCCATAATCAATTAATGCCTCCAACAAGGCAAGGTCGTGTTGGTGAACGGCCACCCCTAAAGGTGTTAACCCATCCAAAGCAACCAGTGAAAGCACAACTTCTTTCATTGGTGCGTCCATTTCTGCATATTCACAAAAAGTATCAATATCTCGCAGACTTATAATTTTAAAAACTTGATCCACGCTTTCGCCCTCCCCAACCATCGCATGTAAGTCGTTAATATTTGCAGATAAACATGCTTCTAAAAAAGGTGGGGCTTTAAAATGTTCCAAAGCTTGGAATGCCACTCTTCTTTCCTTTAAGCTTTCAATGAACTCTTCAAGATCAAGCTCCTCATAATCCTTAACACGCGTATGGCCTGCGACCAAACGCGCCTCCATTTCCACAATGCTCTTTGTGATCTCATTCATCGCCGCATCAACAGAACCGTGAATAATATCTTCCACCAAACTCACACTAATTACTTTTCGTGTCATAACTTTCTCCAATTTCATAACTCACTCGCATTAATATACGAAATGCAAATCCACTGCAACAAAACCTTTGCATTCCCACCCAATTTCACGTTAAAACAAGCGCATCATGCGACAGTTAAAACCACAAGAAACCCCAAAGCAAAAGCCCGCGCTTAAACGGGCGCAAAATGAATGCGGCATCCTCTCCCGCATCAACATCCCCGCCGACCTCAAAAGCTTAAGCGACAGCGAACTCCACACGCTCGTCAAAGACGTGCGAAACGCCACCATCAACGCCGTCTCCAAAACGGGTGGCCACCTCGGCGCTGGGCTGGGCGTTGTCGAACTCACCGTCGCCATCCACGCCGTATTCAACACCCCGCATGATCGCCTAATCTGGGATGTCGGCCACCAATGCTACCCCCATAAGATTCTCACAGGCCGCAAAGATCGCATCGACACCTTGCGTAAAGGCGGCGGCCTCTCTGGTTTCACCAAACGCAGCGAATCCGAATACGACCCCTTCGGCGCTGGCCACTCCTCCACCAGCATTTCCGCTGGCCTCGGCATGGCAACAGCTTCGGACCTCGCCAAAACTGACAAACACGTCATCGCCGTGATCGGTGACGGCGCAATGAGCGCAGGCATGGCTTTCGAAGCCCTCAACAACGCTGGCGAAAATAAATCCAAACTCATCGTAATCCTCAACGACAATGAAATGTCCATCGCGCCGCCTGTTGGCGCGATGAGCCGCTACCTCACGCGTCTTGTATCGTCGAAGCCCTATATCAACGCCCGCGAACGCGGCAAAAAAGTCATGGATGCCCTCCCTGCCCCCATACGTCACGCCGCCAAACGCGCCGAAGAATCCGCCCGCACCGCAATGGGCGCTGGCTCATTCTTTGAAGAAATGGGTTTTTACTATATCGGCCCCGTTGATGGACATAATCTCGACCAACTCCTGCCGATTCTGCGTAACATCCGCGACGGCAACCACCACGGCCCAGTCCTCATTCACGCCCGCACGCAAAAAGGCAAGGGCTACGCCCCCGCCGAACGCTCGCCCTCCAAACTCCACGCGGTCAAAACATTCGACGTAGACACGGGCGAGCAATCCAGCGGCAAAGCGGGAGCGCCAAGCTACACATCAGTATTTGCAAAACAACTCATCCGCGAAGCGCAAAAAGATGATAAAATCATCGGCATCACCGCCGCCATGCCCGATGGCACTGGCATGGATAAATTCGGCGAAGTTTTTCCCAAACGCATGTTCGATGTGGGCATAGCCGAACAACACGCTGTAACCTTTGCCGCTGGCCTCGCCGCCGAGGGTTTCAAACCCTTCGTCGCGATATATTCCACATTCCTGCAACGCGCCTATGATCAAATCGTGCATGACGTGGCCATCCAAAATCTTCCCGTACGATTTATGATCGACCGCGCAGGATTGGTGGGTGCAGACGGCGCAACCCACGCGGGCAGCTTCGATATTGCCTATCTCGGCTGCCTCCCCAACATGGTGCTCATGGCCGCCAGCGACGAAGCAGAGTTATGCCACATGATCGCCACCGCCGCCGCACATGACAGCGGCCCCATCGCTCTGCGCTACCCACGCGGCGAAGGCACAGGCGTAGCGCTGCCCGAAAACGCGCAAGCCCTAGAAATCGGCAAAGGTCGCATAATCCAAGGTGGCAAAGGCGACATCGCTCTCCTCTCCTACGGCACCCGCCTAGAGGAATGCAAAAAAGCCGCGAAGCAACTCGAAGCGCAAGGCAAAACCATCACCATAGCCGATGCCCGCTTCGCCAAGCCTTTGGATGAAGCGCTAATCCGCGACCTCGCCCAAAACCACGACACCTTTATCACAATCGAAGAAGGCAGCCGCGGCGGCTTCGGCAGCTTCGTCCTAGATTTCCTCGCCCAAAACGACCTGCTCGCAAACCTAAAATTCCGCACCCTAACCCTGCCAGACACCTTCCAAGACCACGATGATCCAGCTAAGCAGTATGAAACGGCGGGGTTGAACGCGGCAGATATTATAAAAATTTAAAATATGAGCAAAATTTTATTTCTTGACGAATCTGGTGACCATAATTTAACGGCTATTGACCCTCAGCATCCTATCTTTGTATTAGGCGGTGTTATCGCTGATAAAAACTATGCTTTTGGAGAAATGACTTCCGCATTAAACAAATTTAAGAAAAAATTATTTGGCACAAACGAAATTACATTACATACCGCAGATTTTTCTCGGCAACGCAATGGTTTCGAAAATATGAAGGATAGCAGTTTTTGTGAAACTTTTTACTCAACATTAAATGCACTTATATCTGAGATGGATATAACTATCGTAGCTTGTGCTATTAAAAAGGATAAGCACATGCAACGCTACGGTATGGAGGCTATTGACCCTTATCATTTATCATTAAATATTCTAATCGAACGTTTTTGCTTTGAAATTAAAAGCAATACCGTTCATTCTCAAGGACAAATCATTGCTGAGGCAAGAGATCCTACATTGGATAGGCAACTAGACTTAGCATGGTTAGATGTTAAAGTTTCTGGAACAAAATATGTTCAAGCTGTTGACGTTAACAAACACATCACCAATTTAAGCTTAAAAAATAAACAAGATCGAATAGCAGGTCTAGAAATTGCTGATGCAATCGTAACACCAATAGCACGCGGTATATTACAAAGAAAATCCAAAATCGATTTAGAAATCTTAAAAGAAAAAATGAGGAAAAGTCCAACAGGCCAAATTAAAGGGTATGGGCTTGTTACACTTCCAAAAGAGTAAGGCTAACCCCCGCTACGCAGTGATCAGCCTCTATGTTTATGCTAACTCAAAGATGTGAGAGTGTCAAACAAAACGTTTGACGTTGCTAAAACGAATAGCGTGCGCTAAAACACCCTTATGAACCGCGCGCAAAACAAAACCGCATCCGCCACAAATAACGCCTCCCCGCTCGACACCCTCAACGCCGCGCTTGGCACGGATATGCGCGATACCAATACAATTATCATCACGAAAATGGACTCGCCAGTCAAACTCATCCCGCAACTCGCGGCATATCTTATTGCTGCGGGCGGAAAGCGTGTGCGCCCGCTCCTCACCCTTGCCGCCACCGCCATTTACAACGGCGATATGTCTCGCGCCCACGCCCTTAGCGCTTGCGTAGAATTCATCCATACCGCCACCCTTCTCCACGATGATGTCGTCGACGAAAGCACCCAGCGCCGCGGTCAAGACGCCGCCAATCTCGTATTCGGCAATCAAGCTAGCGTGCTGGTCGGGGATTTCCTCTTCTCTCGCGCATTCCAACTCATGACCGAAGATGGCAACCTTGATATTTTGCGCATCTTGTCCGAAGCCTCCGCCGTCATCGCCGAGGGCGAAGTCCTACAACTCACCACCGCCAACAATCTTGACACAACAATGGCTGACTATGTCCAAGTCATCACTTCCAAAACCGCAGCACTCTTTGCCGCCGCATGCGAAGTCGGCCCCGTCATTGCTAGCGCGGATAGCGCGCAACAAAAAGCCATGCGCGATTACGGCATGAATATTGGCATCGCCTTCCAAATCGCCGACGACATTCTGGATTACAGCGCATCACGCGAAGCTTTAGGCAAAACGATTGGCGACGATTTCCGTGAAGGCAAAATGACTGCGCCTCTGCTTTTCGCACTCGAAAAAGCCGACGCTTCAGAAAAGAAATTTTGGCAACGCACCATCAGCGAACGCAACCAAAATGACGACGATCTTCAAACCGCCATGGACATTTTCATCCGCCACGACGTTATGAACATCAGCCGCATAATGGCGCAAAAATACGCGGAAAATGCCATCGACGCGCTCAACTATGTGCCACAACACACTTTTACCGACACGCTAAAATCCCTCGCAAACTATACCGTCACCCGTAAAACATAAAAAATCCATAGCCCTTGACTTATACCCCAGCAGGGTATATATTAAAACTATGAAACACGTATTATCACTCGCAGTCATAGCGCTGGCCGTTACGCTTAGCGCACCTGCCCAAGCCCGCCCTGTATCGTATCCTGGTGGCTGGACGCTCATGCAAATGAATGATGTTGATAACAATTCCCTCCACGTCCATTATTCCCCCACAGCGAAATACTCAGTCGGCGCACGTTACGAATATCACCGCGAACCCAACGCGCACATAACCTCCATCCAAATGAATAACCTCATCAAACGTTGGAACGCCCCCGCCTCGCAAGCCAACCTTTATTTAAAAAGCGGCGTCGGCGTAGCATATGACAGCGGCGACACCGAACCCGTAGCATTCACTGGCGTCGCCACAGATTGGGAAAATCGTCGCTTCTTCACATCCTATGAAAACCGCCTTTTTTACGCGGGAGATATCCACAAATTCATTAAACATCAAGCCCGCATCGGCGTCGCCCCCTATATTGGCGAGTACGGCGATACGCACACATGGCTGATGTTACAAGCCGATTACGATGCCGGCCAAGATGATACATTCTCGCTCACCCCCTTGGTTCGCGTTTTTAAAGGCCCCAACCTCATCGAAGCGGGATATAACCTCGATAAAGGATTACTGTTCAACTACGTTCACAGATTTTAAAAGGAGAAAAATATGAAATCACTACTCACCATTTTAGCCATTTTCGCCCTCATCCCCGCCACAGCAAGCGCTAACCACGCCGACGGGGGAACACTTCAAAAAGATGTCGCCGTTGAAGTCAACGGCCTCGTATGCGATTTCTGCGCCCGCGCCCTTGAAAAAGTCTTCGGCAAACGCGATGAGGTTCACGGCATCCACGTTGATTTATCCGCTGGTGAAGTCGCGATTGATCTCAACGATAACCAAAACATGAGTGACGAAGAAATCACAGCCCTTATAACAGATGCGGGATACAACGTGGTGAAAATCAACCGCCCCGAAATAGTATCGGAATAACCCCATGTCATTTGGATATAGCTGGAAACAAACCCTTGCGCCAACCATAAGCCTGTTTTTATCAGCTGGGACATTGGTTTGTTGCGCTATCCCCGCTTTGCTTGTATCTCTCGGCATGGGTGCTGTTCTTGCGGGATTGGTCGGAACTTTCCCGCAAATCACCATTCTTTCAACCTATAAAATCGAAATTTTCATCGGTGCCGCCATTATGCTCGCTCTTGCGGGTTTTATGATGTGGCAAGCGCGCAATCTCCCTTGCCCCGCCGACGCCGCCAAAGCTAAAGCGTGCGCACGCCTTAGAAAAATCAGTATCTTCATCTACGCATTTTCCGTTATCATCTATTTGATCGGAGCATTTTTCGCCTTCGCCGCCCAATATGTTTTGCTATAAAACCAAAAAGAAAGGATACCATGAGCGATAAGCATCCCTGTCATAGTGCCCAACTGCCAAAGCTTAACCGCATCAGCGGCCAAGTCGATGGGATCAAACGCATGATTGACGATGGACGCTATTGCCCCGATATCCTCACTCAGCTCAAAGCCGTACGCTCCGCCATACGCTCCGTCGAAGCCACCGTACTCGAAACGCATCTCCAACATTGCGTTATCGAAGCTTTCGAACACGGCAACCTAGCCGACGCGCAAGAAAAAATAAACGAAATCAAAGATTTATTCAAACGCCATGATGGGAATTAAAAATGAGTTCTAGCTGCTGTCCTTCCGAAGAAAATAAACCCGACAATAGTCACAAACACGACCAAGGGCATAAACAAAAAATTGATTGGATCATGCACGGCTCTCTCTGGTTTATTGCCATTTCCTTTGCGCTCTACCTCTATGGCGCACCTATTAAAGGCTTAAACGTACTCGTCCACACACAAATGGAATTACTGCGCACCATGTCATGGGGCGTCGCGCTCGGCTTACTCTCCGTTGGCCTTATGAACAAAGTCCCTCGCGAATATTTCACCCACATCATGGGGCGCGGCGATACGGTAGGCGACATTTTCAAAGCCACCATCGCAGGCGTAGTCCTCGACCTTTGCAATCACGGCATCCTCGTCATTGCGGGAAAACTATACGAACGCGGCCTCTCCATCGCCCAAGTCCTCGCATTTCTCATCGCCAGCCCTTGGAACTCGCTCAGCCTCACCTTCGTACTCATCGCCCTCATCGGCTTAAAATGGACAATAATTTTCACACTCGCCTCCATGGCCATCGCCTTCATCAGCGGCCTTATATACCTCGCGCTCATCAAGGCCGGCAAGCTCCCCGCCAATCCCCATACGGTCGAAACCCCCATAGATTTCAACCTTAAAGCCGACTTTAAAGCTCGCACAAAAGGCTGGCGCCCCAGTTTAAAATGGGCAAAAGAGATCATCCAAGACGGATGGAGCGACGGTAAAATGATTATCCGCTGGATATTGTTCGGCGCGATCATCGCCGCCGCCATGCGCGCCTATGTCCCCCAAGACATCTTCACCGATTGGCTAGGGCCAAGTTTCGTAGGCTTAGCGATCACATTGCTCATCGCCACAATCGTCGAGATTTGCTCCGAAGGCTCCGCCCCCATCGCGGCTGAAATTATGAATAGCGGCGGCGCAGCAGGCAACGGCTTCACATTTCTAATGGCCGGAGTCTCAACCGATTACACGGAAATTTTGGTGGTCAAAGAATTTAGCAAATCATGGCTAATCGCCCTATCACTCCCCCTTATCACCGTCCCCCAAATCATAGTGCTCGGACTAATTTTTAACGCGATGGGGTAGAATCGTTGTCTATTGATTCAATCCGTCAAAACTTTGCGGCTTTGGTTGATTTTTTTTAACAACGTCAATCACAGCAAGCAGTTGATTTAAAATCTGTTTATTCTCAGGCACGCCAAATAACATATGTTTAACACGCACAGCATCAAAAAAAGTGGTTAACCTTGCTGGTGTCCATTGGCTGATGTCATCAACATCATGCACAGTATAAGAAAAAACACCATCTTCCTTATTTAATACACGGCCAAAGGCAAGCTCAAGCTCATCTGAATAACTATAAATATCTACCCTTGGCTTCAGTTTGGTATCATTAAAAGTGTTTCTAAACAAAGTATCTTTATCGTGAATGTCTATTTTAATTTCATATAACACCCCATGTGCGCAAAAATTCAAAACTGAACTTGCCTTTATAGAAACCGCTCCTTTTCTGCTAGTAGAAGCCTCACAGTTAATAAGCGTTAGTTCGAGATGTTCCCCTTCAGTATGCAATGCCTTAACTGCTCCTTGTAAAGCTGTAAAAATACGTCCTACAATTGTTTCCCCAACACTAGGCTCGTCCTGTTTTTTCTCTAAAGCTTTCTTTATCGCGACTTTTTTTCTGAAATCCGCCATATTCACAACATTATTTTTTCCCATAATCCCCAATCCTTGCAATAACCACGCAAAATATACATAACAGAAAAGCACAATGCAACATATTTCATAAAAACTTCACGCAAACCCTACTTCTTAACGCGCTCCATACACGGGAACGCCTGATACAGCGCAAGCGCTACGCCGGGCGCGGCGATAAACGGCCCTTGTTCATGCTTGTTTTTCACCAAATACGACAGCACCACACGATGAATATGGCTGAGCGTTATCCCCTCAGGAATACAAAAATCCACACTCGGCGAAGTGCCTAAGGAGCGAATGAGCGTATGATAATCCATAACACCAGCTATATAGCCCTGACAGGCAATATGCCCACCCTTGACAAGTTCCTGACCCTGCGCATCCATCGCGCACATTTGCATGAGATAATCAGCAGAATAACGCGCAGCATATCCATCAAGCGGCGCAGAAAATAGAACCAGCGCTAAAAGAACAACAAGACTAAACCTACGCCTTATCATGTGATTTCTTGAGCTGCTCCAAAATCGCAAACGGTGAATCTTCCAATTTTTTCTCTGGGCCAGTACTCATGATTTTCGGTGAAGAATGCGTAGCCTTGTTGCGCTTGCCTTTATAAGCCTTGGCAGGCTTTTCATCTTTGTCTTTTGACTTTTCCTGAGGCTTCGCACGTGGTATAAACGGTTTTTTTGCTTGTGGTTTTTCAAATGCCTTACCCTTTTTCAAACGAAAAGTCGCCAGCTCTGGTTTAACAACATCCGCCGGCTTTGCGTCTTCAACCTTTGGCTCTTCCGTCGCAACGTCCTCAGCCACAGCCACAGCGACTATCTCAGATGTTTCCGCCTTAACCTCAACTTCCGCAGGATCATAAACCTTAGTATGCCCCATCGCTTCCAAAATCTTGTAAAGCCCGTCAATCGAACTGCCGAGCCATTCTGCCATTTTGTGATCGGCCTTAAATTTACCGCCCTCCGCCGCGTCATAAACGGCCGATATCACGCGATCAAGCATATCAATACGAATGGCACGACCACCAAATACAGGGTAAGCAATCGCCTGATAAAACGCTTTATCAATCGCGCTTTCATCAACGGCAAACGAGACAATCCCATCCTTCGGACACTCCAAAGGCAATTCTTTTTCGTGATAAAGCCCCCATAGCAACGCTCGCAACCGCACAGCCGCAGGCTTATTCAATGCAGGAATAAACACCAAAATTGGCCCCAATCGAATTTTTAAAGTGCGCAAATCACGGCGATCATCCGCGTCCAAATCCGCGATCAAACTCTCCAGCCCCTCACGCGGCACAAGCCCCAGCGCCTCATGCACCTGAAATGCTATCCCCTTCACTGATGGCTTATACGCATCAACCTGCCCCAAGGCGACCAACGGCTCCAAGACGCTCGCGATATGTCGCGCCAACCACCCTTGAAGATGATCAAACAACGCTGCCCGATCAACATCCTTCAAAATATCATGCTCAAGCATAACAATCTTGGGCGTTAAAATCGCCGCCCCCTTGGTCAACATCGCAATCGGCTCACCAGGCAGCGGATTACTGGCTTGTTTTTGAAAACTAATTTGCCCATCTTCGGACAAACGAAATTGTGTATCTTGTGCTTGTAACATTCTCATCATTATTTATAGTGGTTAAGAGCTTTGATATAAGCGCAAAGCCGCGCTTTTGTCCAATAAATAAAGAAAGATATTATCGTGACCAAACATTTCCTCCTCCTCGCCCTAATATTCACAATCACCGCCCCGGCCTACGCACAGGAGGTTACAGCCGAAAAAGCCGCAATAATTCAAGCCAAAATTCAAAAGCAATTGGATGAAGTAAAAACGCAATATAACAGCGATGAACCCGCCGCACGCACATTGACGTACAACGGCAATGTCAAAGTAGAGCCCTCAGGCGATTATTACGCAATCACCTCCCCTCCAATATCCGTAACATTCAAAGATAAAAACCGCCGCATTGAAATTGGTATGATTTCGACTAACGCCAAACCCACGGATAAAGCAGGCGAATATAAAACAACAACCGCGCTGCCTGACCCTGTAATGATTTCTTACGATGAAACCAACAAAGAAGTCATGCGCATTACAATTGGTTCTCAAAAAACGATGGGCACTTGGAACGAAGACAAATACACATTCGAACAAGCCATAGGCCAATACAGCGACATTAAAGCCAGCTTTGATCAAGGTGCTGGCATGTTCAACATCGCCAATCTAGCCTTTAAAGAAGATAACACCGAAAATGCAAATGGCAGCTCCGACGGTGTTTTCAAAGCCATTGCAAAAGACATTAATTTTTTAAGCAAACAAACTGCAAAGCAGAATGAGTCCAAAATTACTCTCGAAAGCATGATGATCGAATCCAGTGTAAAAGACCTCGATCTATCCAACTCACATTTAGACACCTTTAGCGATCTGGATAACGCGTCAGTAACTTTAAGCTATAAAGGCTTAAAATCAACGCAAACCGCTTCTGCAGAAAAACCAAACGGCGGCACAACTACAATGGATAGTGGTCAAATCCATTTCAGCTTCGACACTGCAGAAAATAAAAACGTCAATGCCGCACTCGGCCTTAATTTCAACAATATACAATCCGATGGGATTGACAAAAAATCCAACAATCTCGCACCTGAAAATATCAGTATACAATTAAAACAAAACAACCTGCCTATCGCCGCATTCGAAGAAATATTCGCGGGGCAATCGCCTGAAAATCTGAAAAGCATGGCGCCCATGCTCCTGCTAAAAGTCCCCGCCATCCTCTCACAAGCGGGCAGCTTCCTTGAGATCGAAAAAATCGCAATCAACAACAGCGATTATGATGTTGCCCTGAACGCCATCGCCCGCGCCGATATCATGGCGGCCTTCAGCGCCACCGCCAAAGGCAGCCTGAAAGTAAAGGGCATGGACACTCTCATTGCCGCTGAACAATCGCAAGGCGGCGGGATGATGACAAAAATAAAACCGTTAGGGCGCACCGAAGGCAACACGGATATTTTCGACTTTGAAGTCACCAAAGAAGGAAAAGTGCTCGTGAACGGCCAAGACGCCATGCCCGTGATTATGGGTGCCCGACTACCAACGCAAGCACCAGTCAAAACAACACCCTAAACTTTACTACGAGCGCTCGCGTTTCAGAATAAAAGGAATAAGCGCATTAAGCCGCAACATACCCTCACGACTCAGTCGCACATCCTCATCACTCTCAATCACCCATCCTTGCTCCACCGCAACGCCGCATTTCTCCGCATCAATATATCGCGCCCATTCTGGCGGCTTGGCAATTCCTGCATTCAACCGCAACCCCATCATCAAACGCTCCAAAAATTGCGCCTCCTCATCTAGCGCCTCAAACGGATGCGCTCCGCATCCTTGCGCCTCTACTCGCGCCAGCCAGCTTTGCGGCGCGTGATGTTCTCTGCTTGCATATCTCGCGCCATTCAACGTCAATCGCCCATGCGCTCCGGGGCCAATCCCGATATAATCGCCATAATTCCAATAAATCAAATTATGCACAGATTCCTGCCCCGCGCTCGCATGATTAGACACCTCATACGCAGGCAACCCTTGCGCCATCAAAACATCTTGCGTTAAATCATAGAAATTCGCCGCAAGCTCTTCTTTTGGTAAAGAAAATTTCTTTTGTGCATGATCAAAATAAAACGGCGTATTGCGCTCAATCGTGAGCTGGTAAAGCGATAAATGCCCTTTTGCTAAGGCCACAGCCCGCATCAATTCGCCCTCCCAATCGCCTAAAGATTGATTAGGCCGCGCATAAATCAAATCAAAACTAAACCGATCAAAGATTTTGTCAGCAGTTTCAATAGCCTCCATCGCCTCGCTAAAACTATGCTTGCGCCCTAAAAACGCCAAATCCGCATCATTGAGCGCCTGCACCCCAATAGAAACACGGTTAATCCCCGCATCCCTAAACGCCTGAAACTTCTCCGCCTCCACCGAAGTCGGATTCGCCTCCAACGTAATCTCCAAATTGTTCGCACAAGGCCACAACGCATGGACCTTATCAATGATCGCAAGCAACATATCCGGCGGCATCAACGAAGGCGTCCCCCCACCAAAAAACAAAGACGCCACAACCCGCGCCCCCACCAATTCCCGATAATGTTCCAGTGATTTCAGGTAGGCCGCACACCACCGCGCATGATTAACGCTGCCCTTTTGCACCACATGCACATTAAAATCGCAATACGGACATTTGGACAAACAAAAAGGCCAGTGGAAATATATCCCGATCTGGCCTTTTTCATTCATATCTCTAAAGATACGCGGTTAATTAAAATACGTTGAATTCTGCTTTTCTCAACTTAGCGGGCTCAATACTTGTGCCAGTCGTTCCAATTGTATTCAACATCGATTCAAAAACAATCGGTAATCCGAACAACGCACCACCAGCAGCCAAGCGAATAGCTCCATCTTTCATCGGTGTTTGTGTTGGATTTTCAACGTGGTCTTTAATTTTCATCACGCCCATAACACCCATCAACAAACCGATCATGTATGAAACACCAGTAATTAACCCCGGTAATTCCTCAACAGAACCCGTAATGTTACGTGCAATAGAACTCCAGTCATTGCCCGCAGCATTTGCGTGCGAAGAAGCGCTAACCAAACCAACAACAAAAGCTGTTTGAAACTTTAATGAACCTAGTGCCAAGGATTTAAACATATCAATTCTCCATCTATAATGCGGACACACACGCCCTGCAATGTCCAAGTTTATATACGATTCGCGCACCCAAAGTCAAATTTTATTACGAAAATACTGGAATCATTGACAAAAGCACGCCTTAACTAATTGATCAAATGCATCGCGCCTGTGTGAAATCTGCTGTTTCACCGCCGGATCCATCTCTGCAAAACTCAAATTATAACCATTAGGCATGAAAATCGGGTCATATCCAAACCCCTTATCCCCGCGAGGCTCGAATATTATACGCCCCTTAACACACCCCTCGAAACTCTCGACATGCCCATCAGGCCACGCCAGAGAAAGCGCACAAATAAACGCCGCCGAACGATCCCGCACGTCGGCCAACTCTTCATTCACACGACTCATGGCGCGATTAAAATCACGAACCCCATGCTCATCTTCCGCCCAGCGCGCCGAATAAATCCCCGGCGCTCCATCAAGCGCATTCACAAATAACCCACTATCATCGGCCAAAGCCGCCTTGCCACTGTGGCGCATCGCCGATACCGCCTTCAATGTCGCATTACCGATAAACGTCTTCTTTGTTTCCTCTGGCTCTGGCAAACCCAACTCTTTTGCATTAAAGAAACTCGTCACATAAGGCTGCAGCAATTCCGCAATTTCATCCGCTTTGCCCGCATTATGCGTAGCAATGACTAACTCTGGCTCTCTAAATTGGCGTGTAACGCTCATGATATACCCAAAACATCCTTCTGCATTGCAGTTAAATCCCCACACGCGGATTTTGCCAGATTAAGCAACCCTATAAACTCGGCTTCGGTAAAAGGTTCTTTTTCCGCAGTGCCTTGAATTTCAACAATCCCGCCTTTGCCCGTCATCACAAAATTCGCATCCGTTTCCGCTTCGCTATCCTCATCATAATCCAAGTCAGCCACGGCCAACCCGTTATAAATTCCACAAGAAATCGCACACACAGTATCTTTAATTGGCACCGCCTTCATCGCACCTGTTTCCACCCAATGCTGAAACGCCAAATGCATCGCCACAAATCCGCCCGTAATTGCCGCCGTGCGCGTGCCACCATCGGCTTGAATCACATCACAATCCACACGCACTTGACGCTCGCCCATCGCTTTAAAATCAATCGTTGAACGCAAAGCTCGCCCGATTAAACGCTGAATTTCCTGCGTCCGCCCCGACTGCTTGCCCCGCGCCGCTTCACGATCCATCCGCGTGCCCGTTGAGCGTGGCAACATCCCATATTCGCCCGTGACCCACCCCTTACCAGAACCCTTCATCCACCCTGGCACACGATCTTCCGCTGTCGCGATACACAACACATGCGTATCCCCAAACTTCACCATGCACGACCCTTCAGCATGTTTATTCACATGCGGAACAATCTCCACATCGCGGATTTTATCAAATGTTCTTCCTGATGGACGTGTCATGTGGGGTATCCTTTTTGTAAGCAGTATTTTAAATTATCCTGCCACACCATAAGCAACCCCAACCCGAAGCGCAAGGCGCTAGAATAAAACACATAAGTTTGCTATACAAAACCCATGATTAATGAACTTAATGAGCGTAGCCGCGAAATTTTTCGCTATATCGTCGATTCCTACCTCAATACGGGATCACCCGTAGGCTCGCGCACCATCTCAAATCTTTCTGGCTTGCC
>JBBKXA010000050.1:0-5069 GCA_037969235.1 Bdellovibrionales bacterium
TTCCCGCTGCACGCCCCGTCGGTATAAATTTCAACATTCTTAACCATCGAGCGCCTCCGCCACTTGCGCTATAAAAGCCCCTTCACTGCTCAAATCCACGTTATGCGAGGGCAACACAACGCCGTACTCCTTCGCCAATGCGCTATATTTCGGCAACCGCGCTTCAAATAAATGCGGAAAAATCCAGCGCAAAAACTCTATCGGGTCAATCTCCTCCACCTCATTCAATCCAAATTTCGCCATATATCGCGCCAAACGCTCATGCAAGAACGCTGGTGGAAAATATAACGGCTTGGGTGACTCTAAGGCCCGCTTTAAAATTTCCGCCTGCCCCGCCTGATGCACTTGTAAATAAACTAGAACTGAACGTTGCCCGATCTTCGCCAATACACGCTCATCCTCAACTTCACACAAGCTCCCCGAAGAATCACACACAAAGTGTCCTTTTGCCGCTTCCACCGCATCAGGCATATCTCGTAAAACATCACATTCCGCCTTGTAATATAAAGCCTGCCGTGTTTCAAACTCCGCGAAACTCAGACCGCCGCGCGATGGATCACCCAACTGCCCCACAAAATCCGAAAGACTAGAGATATTCGTAGTGCTCATCTCCCCGTCACCTGTGATGAGATGCCCTAAATATGTTGTCCCGATTAAATAATCACACGAATAATTCATCCACCCCCACTCAGCAAGCTGAGCCGAAATAAATGACTTTCCCACCCCCGACATACCAATAAAAGTAATCGCCTTCCGTTCTTGCGCCAAAAACTGCGTTTTTGTGGGCTTCATATCAACCAACCTCGCTCAAAATTTTCGGTGTTTTAAACACCACATTTTCCTGCGTAATCGCAATTTCACGGATGGATACATCAAAACGTTGCCGCGCCGCTTCTATCACTTCGTCGACCAAAATCTCTGGCGCGCTCGCTCCGGCTGTAATGCCCAGAGTTTTTACACCTTCCAGCCACGTCCAATCAATATCCACCGCCCGCTGCACGAGCAATGCTTTCTCACATCCATGCAACGCTGCAACTTCTACCAGACGATTAGAGTTCGACGAATTAGGCGCACCAATAACAATCACCGCATCACTTTCGGGTGCAATCGCCTTCACCGCCGCTTGGCGATTAGTCGTGGCATAACAGATATCTTCCTTATGCGGCCCTTGAATGGCGGGGAATTTAACCCGCAAAGCTTCAACAATCGCCGCCGTGTCATCCACCGACAATGTCGTTTGCGTACAATAAGCCAGGCGGGTTTCATCGTCCACGCTCAGATCTGCAACATCCTCTATCGTCTCAACAAGCAAAACCGCACCTTGTGGCAATTGCCCCATCGTGCCAATCACCTCGGGATGCCCGCGATGCCCGATCAAAACGATCTGCAAGCCATTATTAAAATGCCGTTCAGCCTCGCGATGCACTTTGCTGACCAACGGGCACGTCGCATCAATAAAAAACATCTCCCGCGCCGCTGCATTCTCCGGCACAGACTTGGGTACACCATGCGCCGAAAAAATCACTGGCTGCCCATCATGGGGAATTTCATCCAATTCCTCAACAAACACCGCGCCTTGCGCACGCAACGAATCCACCACATATTTATTATGCACAATCTCATGCCGCACATAAACAGGCGCGCCATATTTAACCAAAGCCCGCTCAACGATTTGAATCGCTCGATCAACTCCCGCGCAAAAACCGCGCGGCGCTGCCAATAATATTGTTAATTGTGGGGCACTTCCACTCATTCTTTACTCATCTCTTGCGCTCTACATTTTCGTTTCGTAAGCTATATCACCGTTTAACGTATATTTTCTACCATTGAGGTCGCAAAAATGAAACCTAAAATCAAGCCCGCTAGATCGCTTCTCTTCACGCTAGCTTTATTTGCACTCTGTTCATGTCAAACCGTCGAAGGGGTAAAGCGCGACATCCAAGATATCCAACTCCCCACCGCTAGCAGCCTCAGCGCGGCATCTTCCGCATCCAATAAACAACTCGTCTACACTGGCGATTGCCCGCAAATAGAAGCCGTAGGCGAGCTCCGCGCTATGTCACAATTCATCAACCCGAATCGTCCCACCGATAGCGGCCTTGTCTCCCGCCTCGATATCACCGATCTACAAAGCATCTGTAGCGCAGACGTCAATAATGTCACCGTGGATATCAACATATTAATGAACGGGACAATCGGCGAAGCAGGGCGCGGCGCAAAAGCCAGCTACACCTATCCATTTTTCGTAGCCGTCACAACCAACAAAGGCGAAATACTGGCCAAAGAAGTCTTCACCGCCGCCCTCACTTACGCCCCAGGTCAAATGACACAAAGCTACACTGAAAAAATGCGCCCCGTCATTCCGCTTAAAAATGGTGAGAACGCAAACAAATATAAAATCCTCATCGGTTTCCAACTCGCGCCCGATCAACTCGCTTATAACCGCCAGAAAATGGCAGAACAGGAAATGATCGAAGAAGCCACACGCCGCGCCGCAGAACTCGCCGCCGAACAAGCCGCCATCGCTCCGCCGCCGCCTTCCGCCCCCCCTGCATCACCGATTATATCGCCTATCGTTTTATCACCGGACGCAACGCCTGCGCCAACCGCCGCCCCTTCCGATAAAATCTATATCGGACGCCCGCTTGATATAACGCCATAACAGAAAGCACCATGATGGATCTAACGACAAAAAAACCAGAATACCGCGAAAACGCCAAACCCATCGATGCACGCCAAATCTGGGATTCCACATTCGACACTCACCAGCGCGTGTTAAAGGAAACCTTCGAAACGCAATTCGATGCTTTTAACCAATGGGTGGAAATCGCCGTGCCCGCCATTAAAAACGGCAATAAAATCATCACATTCGGCAATGGCGGCAGCGCCACCGACTCCCAACATATTGCCACAGAAATGGCCGTCAAATTGCACAAAGAGCGCTCCCCTATTGCGGCCATGTCACTGGCGCTCGATGCATCCGCGATCACGGCTTGCGCCAACGATTACGGCTTTGATCAAATTTTCCAACGCCAAATGCGCGCCCTAGGATATGCAGGTGACATCGCCGTAGGCCTCAGCACATCAGGCAACAGCGCCAATGTCTTGAACGGCCTCAAAAAAGCACGCCGCATGGGCATGAAAACTGTCGGCCTCACGGGCAAAAGCGGCGGAAAAATGGGCGATCATTGCGACATCCTCATCAAAATCCCCCACGACTACCCCGGCATGATCCAAGAAATGCACATCACCATCGGTCATCTTTTTGTGGAGGTATTAGAAAAGAAATTAGGGTTGGTTTAAATTTTAATTTCTCCGTGACTCTATAATCCTTAACAGTTAAAATCGCCCCATGACACAACAAAACACCGCCATAAAAACCATGAGCTTCGAAACCGCACTCGCGGAGCTCGAAACCATCGTCCGCAGCTTAGAGAGCGGCGAAGCCCCGCTCGAAGACTCCATTACTGCCTATGAACGCGGCATCGCGCTCAAAACCCACTGCGAATCAAAACTCCGCGAAGCCCAAGCCAAAATTGAAAAAATCAACGTCGCCAAAGACGGAACCCTCTCCACCACACCACTCGACGAAGAGTAAGAATCAAACCTTACACAGTTTTTTCAAACTAATTTGTTTTGTGACTAGGCATGAGGAGCGAAGTGTATAATGATACACGAGTAACGAATAACAACGTCACAAGACAAACTTAGGAAGAAAAAATGCCTTCACCAAGATCCGCCTCCCCCGAACTTCAAAACGCCATGAACGATGTATCGCAAGGCGTAAACCGTACGATTGAGCGCTTGCTGCCTGAAACTGACCTCCCCGAAGCGCCATTATACCAAGCCATGCGCCACGGTGTCTTAGGCGGCGGAAAACGCCTGCGCCCTTTCCTTTGCATCCAATCCGCACATTTATTCAACGTCCCCACATCGCGGGCTCGCCGCGTCGCCGCCGCGATTGAATTTATGCATTGTTACTCCCTCATCCATGACGATCTCCCAGCTATGGACAACGCATCCCTGCGCCGTGGCAAACCCACAGTTCACAAACAATTTGACGAAGCCACTGCAATCCTCGCAGGTGACGCGCTCCTCACCCTCGCATTCGAAGTCCTCGTGGCCCCTGAAACCCACGAAGACCCGCATGTGCGCTGTGAGTTAGTACGCGCAATGGCCGATGCTTCAGGCGGTCACGGTATGGTCGGCGGACAAATGTTAGACCTCATCGCCGAGCGCGATGACGAAGATTTTGACGTCGGCGAAATTTCACGCCTGCAACGTATGAAAACGGGTAAACTCATGGCGTTCGCCTGCGAAGCGGGTGCCATCCTCGGTAAAGCCAGCGATCACCAACGCCGCGCCTTGTGCAATTACGCGCACGATCTCGGCCTCGCATTCCAAGTCACTGACGATATTCTTGACGTAGAAGCCGACCCCCAAGACACAGGCAAAGACGCTGGCAAAGACGAAGCCGCAGGCAAAGCCACCTTCGTCTCCACTTTGGGTAAAGAAGCCGCCCGCGCCCGCGCCGAAATGATCGCCGCCCAAGCCAAACGTCACCTCAACATCTTCGAAGGCCGCGAAAAAATGCTCAAAGAATTAGCGGATTACGTGCTGGAAAGACGGGCTTAAACCGGTCTTTAATGCACTGGCCCATCATGTTTTGATAAATCTACGCCAGCATCGCTGCCATCAAAGCCATGCTTTTGAACATATTCACCGTACGCAGCATCTATAACTCGCTGTATTCTTTCATGATCCGTGTATTTACTCATGATAAGCTCAACTTTTTTACCATCTTCAATAATCGAGTGAGGCGTTTTACCATTAGCATCTGGAAGATGCGGGTCAGCCCCATGCATAATAAGAAGCGCAATACGCGATAATGCATCCGCAGCGATCAGTTCATCCACCTCTCGCTGGTCATCTGTATAGCCAACTGCATCACGGCCTTCTCTTTCAACTGTGACCATGTCCATTGCATACGATATAGCTTGCCCAAGATATGTTGTTTTACAACGATCTCCAAAACTAGACATATTTTGAAATATATTTGTTATCCCTTC
>JBBKXA010000051.1:0-11097 GCA_037969235.1 Bdellovibrionales bacterium
TGCGGTTTTTTCCCAATTGGTAGCCTGAGGGATGTTTCTACGGAAGTGTGGGGAAGGAAAAGTAGGACTTCGGTGCCTATGCCCGGCTTGCTTTCGAGTGTGACGTGGCCGCCATGCAAAGCGATGATATTTTTCACCAGTGATAATCCCAGACCAGCGCCGGTGCGGCCTGTTTTTTCTTCACCAGGCCCCGCGTTAAGGGCGCGTTCAAACGGTTCGAATATTTTGAGTTTGTCTTCGCTACGAATTCCTATACCAGTGTCTTTGATGATGATCTCAATGCCTGTTTTGGTTTTTTTCGCGGACAGGCTGATTTTGCCTTTGGGCGGGGTGAAATTGATGGCGTTGCGAATGATATTGATGATGGCTTGTTTGAGGCGCTTTTCATCGGCGGTGATTTTACCGATATTTTTTGCGCATTTCATGTCAATTGAAATATCGGCTTTGCGCGCCCAATCGCTGACCAAATCGCGAATACCGCACATAAGCGGGTAAATTTCAACATCTTGGCGGTGCAGGTTCATATATCCCGCTTCGAGCGTTGAGAGATCGAGGATATCGTTGATGAGGTCGAGCAGGTTGGCGCTGGCGAGGCGGGTATCGCGGGTATATTCTTTTTGACGTTTGTTAAGGGGGCCAAAATATTCCTGATCCAAGATTTCGTTAAATCCCATCACCGCATTTAAAGGCGTGCGGAGCTGGTATGATACATTGGCGAGGAAGTCGAGTTTAAGCTGTTCTGCGGCTTCTAGGGCGGCGTTTTTATCGCGCAGCGCATTTTCAACACGCACTGTATCGGTAACGTCAATATAAGTTATAAGCACTCCTCCATCAGGGAGCGGCACAGTGGTGAAATCAATTAATGTATTATCGGCGCGTTTTAGGCGGCCTTCGTGCATCATGCGATCAAGTGCTTTGGCGGTGAGTTCGCTTTTGCGGGTTGTCCATTCTTCGCGGGTGAAAAACCGCTCCAGCTTTTCGACGAGCGAGCTTATGTGTGGCTCGCCCTCAAGGTCTTCAGGGTTTAACCGCCATAAACGGCCAAAGGCAGGGTTCCAGAGCTTTAAGCGTCCATCGCCGCCATACACGGCAACGGCTTCGCCAAGATTATCCAGCGTTTCTTTTTGCACAGCGATTAAGGTGTTATAGGAGGATTCCAGCTCTAAGCGGCTGGTGACGTCTTCGAAGGTCATCATCAGCCCGCCCATGGAATGGGGCACGACCAGCATGCGTAAGGCCGTGTCATCGGGCAGGTAGAGCATTTCATCATGCGGATTAATTAATGCTGTGAACATATCCAGCCAGCTTTGTTTGAAGCGGCGGAAATCTGCTTGTTCAGGAAGGCGACGGGTTTCGCGCAATTTCTCCATGATATCGCCAAGTTTGGGGCGGGTGTTGAGCCAACCATCTTCCAGCCCCCAAAGTTGGGCAAAGGCTGAATTATAAAATTCCAGTTTTTCATCCGCCGTGTAGATGGCAATGGCGGTGCGCAATTGTTCTAAAAGCTCGATGTTGGAAGATTGGTAGCGTTTAAGGGCGGTTTCTAATTCTTCTTCGCGCGAAATATCATCGGTTAGCCCCAAAGTCATATCGTGACCCGCGAGCGGTGTTTCGGTGATGCTCATGAGCAGGCGTTTACCGCCGATATTGATATGCGCTATGGTGTGTTGATTTTCCCCAGTTTCTAATGCTTTGGCCGCAAGTTCTGGAAGCGAGAGGGTTTTTTCTTTTGCGCCTTTGATTTTACGGATGCTGGCGGGGAGCTCTCTTTGCTCGGCCAAAATGGTTTTTTTGGTTTCGCCGACCGCGTTGGTATAGGCTTCATTGATCCAGACAATTTTCCCATTTTTATCACGTAACCAACGCGGTTGGGGGAGGGAGTCAAAAGCGGCTTGGATTTGGGCGAGGCGTTTGGCGTTGGTTTTAGCCTCTTTTTCGAACGCTTCTTCGGTGCGGCGCGTATTTGTGACGTCCTCAATCCATAAAATGTTAAATAGGGTTTGTTTTTCGGTGTCTTGTCCTTGCGCGCCGTGGATATTGAAAATTTTGCTGCAGTCGGGGTTTTGAGCGAAGGTGTTAAAGGCTTTGCCTTTTTCACAAAGCTGGGCGAACAGGCTATCGAGGGCGGCGGCATCGCTGGGCGCGAGGCGGCTTTGGATATCGGTCAGGGATTTGATAGAAGACAGGCCGAGCATGTCACAAAATCCTTGGGAATAGGCGACAGAGCCTTCGGTTTTATTACCCACCAGCCAGCCGCAATATTCGCCAGGGAAGGCGGCGAGGAAAGCTTCGAGCCGCGCTTTTTCCGCCGCGTTGTTTTGGCCAAGGCCAAGCGGTGAAAGTATGCGCGATAATAGCGGTTCTTTTGATTTGATTTTGGTTGTGTTCACCCAGTCATTTTATGAATGCGCGGGATTAATAGCAAGTGGATTAAAGGAAATATCCGGGGCGGTCACGGTGTAGGCATATTCAACAGGTAAACGTTCGGAGGAGGTGGAAAATTCGTCCATGAGGGCGTTTATGATTTCGGGTTCGTTGTAAAATATGGGCTGGGTTTTGATGTAGTCCATGAGAGTCATATCCGCATCAATATTTTCACGTTTAATGTTTAAAAGATAATAATAAGAGATATTGTAAAGAATCATTTTGGCGCGTTCTTTGGCGGTCCATTTAGCGCATTGGTAGCGGTTGGTTTGACAGTTATGACTTAAATCAGCGAGTTTGACATCGATGGCATCATCACGTTTATCGAAAGGAAACTCTTTGAAACTGCGCGCGCAGCGCTGGATGAATTCAACGTATTTTTCGTCTTTCCTTTTTGTAACGGCATCAAGGCCGAGGATAATACGATCACTAAAACCGAGATTATATAAATCTTCAAGTGTGAGGTCGCTGTCTTCAACCACATCATGAAGGAGGCAGATAATTTCTTTGCTGGGCGATTTAGTCTGGCATAAGTTTAAAACGGTTTGGGGGTGACGAATAAATTCTCCGCCGTTACGCGTTTGCTTATGCTTATGTGCCCAAATTGCAACTTCTAAAGCGCGTTCATAGTTAGCGGGGTGGCCCGCGTCGATGTCTTTTTGTATGCGCGCTAAAAATTCTGCTTTGGTTTCTGTACTTCCCATTGACGCAGTTAAGCACATGCCAAGAAATTATGCAAATAAAAACGCCGCCTGTTTGAAAGGCGGCGCTTAAAAACTTAATGATAGGGTTTAGTAGCGGTACGCATCGCCTTTGAATGGGCCTTTGACCTCTACGCCGATATAGTCGGCTTGATCTTTGGTGAGTTTTGAAAGCACAGCGCCGACTTTTTCCAAATGGAGCATCGCGACTTTTTCATCGAGATGTTTAGGCAAAACATAGACTTTGTTTTCGTAGTTTGCTGCATTTTTCCAAAGCTCTATTTGTGCGAGGGTTTGGTTTGTGAAAGATGCGCTCATTACGAAAGACGGATGACCCGTGGCGCAGCCCAAATTCACCAAACGCCCTTCGGCGAGAAGTAGGATTTTTTTGCCATCAGGAAATTCAATTTGATCGACCTGGGGCTTGATATTTGTCCATTTCATATTGCGCAATGGCTCGACCTGAATTTCGTTGTCGAAATGGCCGATATTACAAACAATCGCGTTGTCTTTCATGGCGCGCATGTGATCAACCGTTATGATGTCTTTGTTGCCTGTTGTGGTACAGAAAATATCAGCGCGTGGGGCGGCGTTTTCCATGGTCACAACTTCGTAGCCTTCCATTGCGGCTTGAAGTGCGCAAATCGGATCAACTTCGGACACCAACACACGGCATCCGGCTTGGCGTAGTGATTCAGCGGAGCCTTTACCCACATCACCAAAACCAGCAACGAAGGCGACTTTACCGGCCATCATTACATCTGTGGCACGGCGGATGGCATCCACCAGAGATTCGCGACAGCCATATTTGTTGTCAAATTTGGATTTGGTTACCGAATCATTGACGTTGATGGCGGGCACTTTGAGGGTGCCTTTTTTCGCCATTTCTTCGAGGCGGTGGACGCCCGTTGTTGTTTCTTCGGATAAGCCTTTGATGTCATTGAGGAGTTCAGGGAATTTTTCGTGGATGCGCACGGTCAGATCGCCACCATCATCAAGAATCAAGTTGGGTTTCCAGCCATTTGGCCCTGTGATTGTTTGGTCAATCGCCCACCAGAATTCTTCATCACTCATACCTTTTTTGGCAAAAACCGGCGTGCCTGTTGCGGCGACTGCGGCGGCGGCGTGGTCTTGGGTGGAGAAAATGTTGCATGAGCTCCAGCGTACTGTTGCGCCGAGATCTTGGAGTGTTTCGATCAATACTGCGGTTTGAATGGTCATGTGGAGGCAGCCGACAATACGGGCGCCCTTGAGCGGTGATTTACCTGCATATTCTTCGCGCAACGCCATAAGGCCAGGCATTTCGACTTCGGCAAGGTTGATTTCTTTGCGACCCCATTCGGCGAGTGAAATATCAGTGATCCAGTGGTCTTGTTCTAATGTCTTTGGTAGGGCGCTCATAATTGGAAATCTCCTTTAAATTTTAACGATTTGTAGCTACTATAAGGATATGAGCACGGATTTCAACGAAAATAGCGCGGCAAAAGCCAATGGGCCGCAATTTATTTATAAGCGCAATCCTTTGATTTCGCGGGGTTTTCAGGTGTTTATGTATAAAAGAAACAAGGGTTCGTATGAGCCAGTGGGTGAATACACCGTGTTGGATGCGGATGAGAGTGATGAGCTATCCGAGAAGAAAATCATCAATATAATCAGCCTGTTGAATGGTCGAAAGACGCTCATTGATCTGGGAAATTTGACGCAAACACGCGTTTTGTTTAATATAGTAGATAAGCAGAATGAAGATGATCCGACCACAATAATCTTTCGCAGTCATGACGGAAGCGGCCCATCAACAGAAAATGCAGTGTTAGTGCTAGAGAAAGGTATTTTGGATGAGTCTCAAATCAACGTTTAATGTGGAGCCAAGAAATTTGGAAAAATTATTTGCAGGCGCAGTATGTGCGGCAAATGATGGGCGCATACCTGCTCCGGAAAATAATGCAACATTGGAGTGTGGTAACAATTAACGGTTTGTTAACTTTTTATCTGTAGACTGAATTTAAGTTAACAAAAGAGAGGACGAATAAAATGAGTGGATTAGATTTATCACTTAAAGGTGAGCTTCCTACATTGTTTCAAGCCGCAGCGTTTGACCCAAGTAATGTTGAGCGTATTCCCGCGCCAGAAGGAATAAGTTTCGGCATGGATGGCCAGAACTAAACCTTATTCAATATAATTGTAAATCGAGCGCCTGTGGTTTTGTCATCGGCGCTTTTTACGTTTTCGCTTTGGACATTTTCAGCAAAAATTTCACCCCCATGGGCGTTGATAATTTGTTTGCAAATGGATAGACCAAGGCCGGAATGGCGGCCATAATCTTCGTGTTCAGGGCGTTCGGAATAAAAGCGTTCGAAAATATCATCCAATTTATTTGGTGGAATGCCGCGCCCTTGATCTTCAATGATTATGCTGATGGTGTCGTCCATTTCAACGATTAAAATTGAAATTGTCGAATCTTTTGGGGCGAAAGACAGCGCATTGGAGAGGATGTTTTGAAACACTTGCGCTAATCGTCCTTCCATACCCCATATTTTTGCGCCTTGTGATGCCAAATTTTGCAGCGTTATTTTTGCATTTTCCGCTTGAATATTTTGAATCCAGTTTTGCTGGTTGTGATTAATGCGCTCCATAGGATCTTTGGAATAGGCCGCGAGCAAATTACTAAGGAGTTTGGCACAATCTACTTTTTCAAAATTTTCGCGCGATAATTCAGAGTCTATGCGCGATGCGCTTGATATATCGGTAATGAGGCGATCAAGCCTCTCTATGTCATGTTTAATGATATCCATTAATTTTTTTTGATCAGTAGGCTTTTTTACAATAGCGGCGGTTTCAACGGCGCTTTTAAGCGATGTGAGCGGGTTCTTTAACTCGTGTGCGACATCGGCGGCGAATTGCTGAATGGTGTCCATGCGTTCCGAGAGCGCGAGTGTCATTTGGCGCAGAGCAATCGATAGCTCGCCTATTTCATCATGGCGGGCGGAAAAGTCGGGAATATCATATGCGCCCGCTTTGCCCCGTCGTACATTTTCAGCGGCAAGGGCCAGTTTTTTTAAGGGGCGGGCAATTTGGCCAGAGAGATAAATAGAGAGCATAATGGTGAGCAATAGCGTCCCGAGAAAAACTTTAATAACATTGACCCAAACATGTTGAATATCTTCTTCGATTTGTGTGGCTTGGCGGGTAAGCAGGACGGCGCCACCGAGATCGCTGTTGTAAAATAAGGGCGCGGCAGCGGAAAGAATGGCATGATTTTTCTCATTGCGCCATGCGGACAGACTTATATGTTCATTTAGAGCTTCGGCAATATCTGGTATGACGCTTGGCATTGCATTCGAAATTTCGGGATAGGGTTTGAGCTTATTTTGTGAGGGGATCAAAAAACTTAAGGCTTTAGCACTTTGTTGTAGGATGTCGATACTGCGTAACTTAGTTTTTTCGCGGTCTGCTTGCGCCCAAATACGGTCATCCATTTGCGCTAGAGCCCGAGAATCTAATACCAGCGCGCCTTTGATGTCGAAAATACGGATGCGTTGGCGGGTGATTTTGGCGAGGCGTTTGACCATTTCGCTCGTTTCAACGGTTTTAAACGCGATGGCTTTGGTTTTTGGATCTTCGGTCAATGCGGCTTCGGAGAGTGCGCCTGATATTAACTCTAGTTCGGATTGAAATGTGTGTAGGCGCGCATTAATGAGGCCACTTTGATATTGACCGAGATAAAAAATTCCGACTAATAATATAATTAAAGCAATAAAATTTACGGTGATTATGCGCAGTGTGATGCCCGTGATACGGCGCTCGGAGCCTCCCCAATAGGCATCCATGAGGCGACGAAATTCATCGCGTTTGATTGCGGGCTTTATTTTGTATTTTTCCGCAGAATTTTCTTCGTGTTTAGTCGTCTTTATAGCGATAGCCGACTCCGTATAATGTTTCGATATGATCGAATGTTTTATCAATGGATTTGAATTTGCGACGGATGCGTTTGATGTGTGAATCTACGGTACGGTCATCGACATAAATATCTTGGCCATAGGCCATATCAATGAGTTGGTCACGATTGCGGACAATCCCAGGCCGTGTGGCGAGCGTTTTAAGCAGCAAATATTCGGTAACCGTTAGGTTGACCGGCGCGGCGTTCCATGTGCATAGGTGGCGGGCTTCATCGAGTATTAATCCGCCGCATGTGATTTTTTGTGATTCTTCTTCTGCCGTCTCACTTGGTTTTTCACCATTGAGTTTTTGACGGCGTAGTAGGGCGCGGATGCGTTCGAGTAAAAGGCGCTGTGAAAATGGTTTAGTGATGTAATCGTCCGCGCCCATGCGCAAGCCGAGGATTTCGTCGATCTCATCGTCTTTCGAGGTTAGAAAAATGACAGGGATTTGGCTGGTTTTGCGGAATGCTTCTAAGACTTCTAGGCCATTCAGGCGGGGCATTTTGACATCGAGCACAGCCAGATCGGGGGTATCATTAAGCAAGCCATTTAAACCCGCTTCGCCGTCATTAAAGATGGTGATGGTGTAGCCTTCGGCTTCCAAGGCCATGGAAACGGAAGTGGTGATATTTTGGTCATCATCGACAAGGGTAATGCGCGCGCTCATAGGCAATAGTATGCGCTTAAATGGGGGTGTTATTCAAGACTGTGCTTTAACACTTGTCCGGCTAAATAGAGCGAGCCGCAGATTAAGATACGGGGCGGGCTTGTGGATGTGTTTTGAATATCGCACAAAGCGGCTTTATAATTATGGGCGATTTTGGCGTGCGGGATGAGCGTATGGAGTTGCTGCGCGCTTTGGGAAAGTGGCTCGTTTTCAATGTTTGTGACGTAGATTTTATGCGCAAATGGGGCGAGTGGGGATATAAATGCGTTTGTGTCTTTGCCAGTCATCATTGCTAAAATAATTATGAGATTTTTGTTGTCGGCTGTTTGCCAGATTTTGGCTTGACGGGCAAGAGCCTGTGCCGCATCTGGGTTGTGGCCACCATCGAGATATAGCTCGTAAGTATCGGGTAGAGTGTATTGTTCTGGATCAAGGCGTTGCAGGCGGGCGCGCCATTGCGTGTTTTGAAAACCTTTAATGATGTGCGCATCTTGAATGGGGAATTGATCGTGGATGAGTTCAAGTGTTTTTAATACGATTTGGGCGTTGTTTTGTTGGTGTTGGCCCAGTAGAGAAAGGGTTTGCAGGGTGTTTTTTTTTGATGGAAAATACAGCTGCACGTAACGCTCATGGGCTATGGTTTCGAAGATGTCCATTGTTTTTTCATCGCTTTGCTCGCCGATGACACAGGGCGCCCCTACTTTCATGATGCCTGCTTTTTCGGCGGCGATTTTTTCTATTGTATTGCCAAGATGTTCGGCATGGTCAATGGCTATACGGTTGATGATGGTGACGAGCGGGTTTTCAATGACATTTGTGCAGTCTAAGCGCCCGCCCATGCCGACTTCGAGCAAACAAATGTCGGCAGGGGTGCGGGCAAAAGCGGCGAAAGCGATAGCGGTGGTGATTTCAAAAAATGTGAGGTCGCCGCCATTATTAAGCGTGAGTACTTCGTCTATAAGAGATTCAAGTGTGTCATCGTTGATTTCGGTGCCTGCGATAACAATACGTTCGTTGAATTTTATTAAATGGGGCGAAGTATAAGCATGCACATTATATCCCGCAGCTTCCAATATCGCGCGTAACATTGCAATAGTTGAGCCCTTACCGTTTGTGCCAGCGACATGAATAACTGGTGGCAAATGAAGATGCGGATTGCCGAGTTTTTTCAGTAAACTGAGGTAGGGTGGTCGAAATGAGAGGTCAATTTTCTTGTCACGATTGAGCGTATAAAGCTGCTGAAGTTTGCTTTCCAACATGTGATTGTCGTGCTTGAGATCGCTTTGGTACATAGCGTGCTTAGGTTACGCGGCGTTTCGTTTTTTTTGCATTAGCAAGCCCAGTATCTGGCCAATTTTTGTGTTTAGTTCATCGCGATTGACGACCATGTCGACGATGCCGTGTTCCTGGAGGTATTCTGCTGTCTGGAAATCATCGGGCAGGGTTTCGCGCACGGTTTCCTCGATGACGCGTCGCCCTGCAAAGCCAATGGTTGCGCCAGGTTCGGCAATGTGGATGTCGCCAACCATTGCGAACGACGCGCTAACGCCGCCTGTGGTGGGGTCGGTTAATAGTACGATATAGGGTAGACCAGCATCTTTGACCATTTCAACAGCAATGATTGAGCGCGGCATTTGGACGAGTGAGAGCATACCTTCTTGCATCCTTGCGCCGCCAGATGCCGGGATGGTGATGAGCGCGGCGCGTTCAGCCACGGCGATCTCAGCGGCTTTGAGGATACCTTCGCCAACGGCGGCACCCATTGATCCTCCCATAAAGCTAAAATTAAAAGCGGCGATTACCGCGGGTTGTCCACCGATGAGGCCTTTGGCCAATGTAATGGCGTCTTTTAAGCCCGTTTTGGCTTGAGATTCTTTAAGGCGATCAACATATTTTTTGCGATCTTTAAATTTGAGCGGATCGTGCGCTACGGCTGGGGCATCAAATTTTTCGTATTTGCCGCCGTCAAATAAAATCGCAAGACGATCTTTCACGGAAATGCGTAAGTGGTGGTTACAGTGTGAGCAGACATTGTTATTTTCCGCTAGGTCGCGATGGAACAGCATGCCTTCGCATGAGGGGCATTTGCTCCAGAGGTTATCAGGCACTTCTTTTTGCTCACCGATAATGGAGCGGATGCGGGGGCGGATAACGTCTGATAACCAGTTCATTTTTATTTACTTCCTTTTGCCGTTTCAGGGTGTTGCTTCACTCCTAAAATATTAAAATATTTGTCGTCGTTCGCGCCTACTGAAACACCAAAACCAAGCAAATAAAAAGTGTTTCAAATCAAGTTATGATGTCAAATTTATGGCGGTTATTGGGGGCGATGTCAAGACTTTAGCGCTTGGCTGAGGGCTTTGACTTGTGTGGAAACGGCGCTCGCGCTTTTGGTGTCATTGATTGTTTGGACTATTGCCGAGCCGACCACAACCGCATCGGCGAGCTTGCCCATATTGGCGGCGTCTTGCGGTGTTTTGATGCCAAAGCCAATGGCAATGGGGAGATCGGTTTGCGATTTTATCGCTTCAATATGAGGTTTTATGGCGGCGAGATCGGCGCTGGCGGCCCCTGTTACGCCCGTAATGGAGACGTAATAAAGAAAACCGCTTGCGCCATCTAAAATTTTTGGCAGACGTTTGGCGTCGGTGGTGGGGGTGATGAGGCGGATGATATCGATATTTTTAGCTTTAGCGGCGGCGGTTGCCTCGCCCGCTTCTTCAGGGGGGAGATCGACAATGATGAGGCCGTCAATACCGCAATCATGGGCTTCATCCATGAAACGCTCAAGGCCAAATTGCATGATGGGGTTGAAATAGCCCATAAGCACGATGGGTGTGGTTTGATTGTTCTTGCGAAATTCGCGTACCATATCGAGCGTCTGGTTCATATTTGCGCCCGCGGCAAGCGCACGTTGGCCAGCATGTTGAATGGTCAAGCCATCGGCGGCGGGATCGGTGAAGGGCATGCCGAGTTCAATGATATCCGCGCCCGCATCGGGCAGCGCCTTCATAACACTCAAGCTTGTGGCATAATCGGTATCGCCCGCCATGATGAAAGTGATAAGGGCGGGACGGTCAAGCGCGTCGAATGTGTTTTTTATGCGGGTCATTTTTATACTTTTTGTTGATCGCTTAAACGTTAGTGTTAATTAAAATGCAGCTACAGATGCAAAGAAAACATAGGTGGTTATTAAAAATGCTATGATGGCGAAAACAAAAGCCAATATAACCGAAGCGTATTTTATTCTAATTTTATCATGATAAGCAATGTATGAGTTCTTTATAAATATATCTTCCGTTAGAAAAATAAAATGGCCGATAATCATGATCGTTAATAAGGGTATAAATAAGATAAGAATTATAAT
>JBBKXA010000052.1:0-5237 GCA_037969235.1 Bdellovibrionales bacterium
CACCGCCCGTTGGGCGTCCACCGCTATCATTTCCTGTATTATGAGGAGAACCCTCAACATTTACATTCACTTGCCCCGTCTCAACATCAACACTCACACCATGAGGAAGCCCCCCGCCAGATAAGGTCGTACCATTAAGGCTTCCCGTACCAATACCTCCTGCTGCTATATTTGTTGCCGCATGGTTAGAATTATCATTACCTGTGTCATGGCTAGCGCCAGAATTTGATACGGAATCTTGTTGTGTGCTACTACTTGCTGTTGTGCCAGCACCATCTACGCCCGGATGCCCACCAGACACTGAAGCTTGCTCACTGCTACTAGTACTAGTACTACTCTCATGCGCCGCAACAGCCGCTTGTGTACCGCCTCCACCTTGGCTTTGTTCTTGAGTACGCTGATGTCTCATACGCGCTTCGTAAACATCTTGGCTTATAAACCCAAGTGTGTCAGCTTCGTCATATGTCATCATCACATGCCTAGCACCGCTTGTATAAGGAAAATAAGCATCCCCCTCAATTGGTTCAAATCTCTCTTTCATAAAACTTGGTGTGATATCTCCTGGTGTGCCTGGAGTGTAAATATATCCCCCTCTACCACCTTCACGAAGAGATGCATCCCACGTAAAGTCTTTATATGATGTCACTTGGGAAGCGCCTGTTGCATCGGTTGGATCGGCCATATTCAAAAAACCCTCTGTACCGTATGTTTTAAAAATTCTCATGATAGTCACACTCCCTTATTGTTTATCTTTTTCTAATCGTTTTATGCGCACTTTAAATCGTGAGCTAATTCAATTACCCGAATATTATGATACCAAACCTGTTAATATTTAATTAATAGTTACGTTTAATCACTCACTAAGACATATAAAAATTGTCATTAGATTATGCTTTACATAAAATTAAATTATAATCTTAACGCTCTATTAATAACTTTACGTCCCTCCATTATGCGCTGTGATACGTTAACAAAACGTTAATTATTTTCATAAACATTAAAGATTCGCATTTAAGGCTAAAAAATCGTATTGAATATTTTATAGGGAGATTTAGAAATATATGGCTGTATCATCAAAAAATATCACAACCTCATTAAGAATATTATGCTGATATGGCTTAATTATTCTTTAGGAGGGACAAAAATTTCTGCGACATCGCTTGGCAAGCTTTCGATATAGAGGCTTTGTGAAGGGAATGCGAAGCCGGTTTTGGCGACGTCTTCAACAATGCGTTTAATTTCTATTGCGAAGGCTTCCTTAATTTCCAGCCATTCACCCCAGTTTGTGGTGTTGGTGAAACAATAGACAAGAAAATCAATCGAGCTTGCATTAAAGCTATCAACGCGCACAAATGTGCTGACTTCATCTGGCTGGGCAAAAGCATCATTATTAATAATATAATCCATTATGCCATCACGAATAATTTGTAGCTGCTGTACATCCGTGCTGTAGACCACACCGATTTGCCATTTAATGCGGCGATGGGACATGCGAGAAAAGTTCGTCACTACAGCGTCGGACAGATTTGAGTTGGGGACATGTACTGGTGCTTTATCAAAACGGCGGACTTTAGTAGAGCGGAAGCCAATTTCCTCGACCGTTCCTTCAACAACGCCATCAACAAAAATCCATTCGCCCGGATGAAAACGTTTTTCTGCGATAATAGTGATTCCACCAATGAGGTTTTTGAATAAATCTTGTGCACCTAATGCTACAGCCGCACCGAAAAGTCCAAGACCCGCGAGCAAAGGACCAACCGCTATGCCCCAAATTTCTAAAATTACAGAACCGCCTATAAATATAATGAGAAATTTTAGAGCTTTGAAAATCCATACCATCATCTCTCGTGTGAGAATTTGTTCTATTTTTTTGAGGCCATATGATAGAGGCGTACAAGCGCGATGAAGAGCCCAGAAAATCGTGAAAGCGATCAGCGAGCGCTCCAATTTCATGACAAACGCCTTCGCGTCTTCAGCTAAATCCATATATTCACTCGCGAAGAAGACGCCGAGAATAACAGGGATAAATCTAATGGGAGGGATGAGCGCTTCAACGATTTTATCGTCGAGTTTTGTTGTGGATTTTAATGCCAGACTATGCAAATAAGTGAGGAGAAATTTACTAAACAAGCCGCGTATAAATAAAAACGCCAAGAGTATCAACAGGGCTATAATAATTTTACCGACATCAACCCCAAAAAGCCCGTGAGTCCAAACACCCATTACCATGCTTTTCAAATCCGTGAGATCTTTATTCATTGGTAAATGCGCCTTTGGTTAATACTTACTTATTGCTGGCAAAGGATATAGCATCGTGTGTTCATTACAATGGCATTGTCATGATAAATTATTGTGAAAAAACAGCGGGCATTTTTAAAAGATGTAAGACCTCTTTTTGCAAATAACTTTGTGGACGCATGAAGCGTGTTTTTCCTGTTGCGCTGACTTCATAGACGGGTTCCAATCGCGTGCGGGTAGCGAGAATACCAACGGGTGCGTTTATCACGTTGGCGCTTGTGTAGAGGGCTTGAGTTATTCGAAATGCGTTTTCAGTCAGTGCGATATTTGGGTTTCTATCAAATTGGCGCGTTCTGTAACATTCAATAACACGCGCAAATTCTGCGCTTTTGTCGCGTTGTTCAACTTGTTTCGCTAGCTCAGGCCATAGCTTTTTCAGTGCGTCACCGTGACGCATATTGTTTTTTGGTTTTTGTCCCGTAATCATTTCATATGTTGTTTTTTCAACATTTAAAAAATATTCCTCTAAAAAGGCTAAAGTGATATCTGGTGCGTTGGCGAACGGTGTTGAGGTGTTAGTGAATTGCGCTGCGAGTTTTGCTACTTTGGTTCTGGGTGGTCTGGACTGGCCTACCAATAAAGGCCAAGCAATATCAAAATCAGCCATTGCAGCGGCATTTACGGTGGCTCGCGCGCCATCTCTTTGGATTTTATGTGCCCGATAAAGATGATGCAGAGCATCGCCATATTTATCGGGGTTTCGACCAGCCATGCCATCATTTTGCACCGCTTGCATGGCTTCTAATAACCCGAGTACAGAAAAAACAGGAAGGCAGGCATGCGCGGTTAAGCGCTCTCCAGAAATTGCGCGCCCCGACAAAGCTTTGGGGTTAGATCCCTTTGCTTCTAATGGCGTTATACCTGCGCGGACAGGACTTTCTCCGCGTTTTGCAGGGCGTGAGCTGACATTTCCCGCTTTCATCGCTAGCCATGGCGCGGCCATTAAAAGTTCATCAATGGCTGGATTGTTTTTTACTAACGCATCAAACGCTTGACCAGCAGTTTTAGCGTAAAGCCAAGCATCCGCTCGTGCGTATTGTTTATTTTTATGTTTTGAAAATTGTGGTGGTGGCATTTCTCCGTGAATTCCAGCCTTAGTATATAAATTCTGCGCGGCTAATGCTTCAAGCGTTCCTAAAGCTGTTTTATCAGGGCAGAACAAGATGCCTTGTTGTTGACCCTGTATTGTTAAGGTAGAAGGTCCGATTTCGGTTACTCTGGCATCTGCGGCGGCGCGTCCGTGAATGGCGGGGATTTCAGTAACTCGTCCTCCGCCGCGTTGCAGCGCATGCCCGCCACCATTTTTAATTGATACTAAAACAGGTTCTAACTCGTGATATTTTTGCTTCATAAGATCAACCACACGGTAAACTTCTACGGCTGCTTCATATTGTGCGTATTCAGCCTCTCCGCGACCGTCTTGCCTTGTTGTGTCACTTTTGGCGATCATGACAACAAGGCGCTTACGAACACAAACATGCGCTCTAAATACGGGATCATGTAGTAAGGTTTCAACGGTATTGCCCAAATCGACTAAATCCGCGACAGATTCTGATAAAACCACAAGATCAACGCGGCTATGTTCGTTGCCAATGGCATTGCCTGTGATTTTTAAGAGGAGTAGCGCCGCTAAAGCGTGAGCAGAGTGGGTGGTTTCTGCAACAATCAGCTTTTCGCACATATCGGGGTTTCGCCCGATCACCAGTAGCCGTTCAAAAATTCTCAATGCTGTTGCAGATGTAGTTAAATCGGAGGGGGTTGTTTTTGACAGTATTTTTAAGGTTCCAGTATCTTGTAAGTATTTTGAGAAAATAAGACTCTTTTCATTCAAACTCATCTGATCAAAATCGTCTTGTGCCACCAATTTCTTTACATTAAAAATGGCGCCCAAGGTCTCAATAATGTCTAAAGCATTATGGCGGACATCAATTTTAGCATAGCCTTTACCAAAGCAGCGCAGAAGATAGGCTAGGTTGTTAATATCCTTTGTCATTTTGACGTTTTTGAATGTGCTTGCAATTTTATCCAGTTCACCTGCCAAAACATTCGCATCCGCATCAGATGGAGTTGTGATTTTTGATATTAAAGCTTTGAGTTCTTTTGATGCGGCATCAAAATGCATTTTTTCACATGTGGTTTTGTAACGTTCTGCAATCCGTTCGCGATGAAGCGCGATACCATCGATTAAAACTTGTGCGGTCATGTTTGTATTGCCATCACCATCACCCAGCGTCCACACGCATGGGGCAATAAGGGCGCGGCGGATTTTAACACCTTGCGCGGCATAGCCATGCTTTTCTAATGCCGCTTTGAAAATATCTTCATGCGCTAATGCGTTATCATAAATTACATCAAGAGTGTTTAATGTCTCCTCCGCCTCTTCCAGCGGGGTTTTATGATTCCCAACGATAGGCGTATCACGAAGCGATCTCAATATAGTTTTTAGATCCTTGAGTGTGGCCAATGGATCAGCCATTAGACTCGCAAGCTGTAGCTGTATTTTTGTGTATTCAACAGTTGTTGGGTTTGTTGGATGTCCCGTAAGGCTGAACCATGCGAGGGCATTCTCATCTATAAATCTTTGAAGCTGCTCCGCGCTAACTTCTTCCTTTCGAAATCGCTGCAATACGTAATCTATCGAACCCGCGCTATTGGGTTTGAGTGTATTATGCGCTTGCACGACTGCCGTGGTCGCAATGATCCGCGCTATGCGTGATATATGATTGATCTTGGCATCATGACAAGATAATAAAAGCTGTTGCTGTTCATCAAGCGTATTCCAAAAATCTATATATGCTTGAATACGCGATGCTTTATTCTTATAGCTGTTTTCAATGGCGCGATTTTTATCAATTAAGGCGATTATTTTACAGTCATTTTCTTTCAAGACATCAAAATACGCGTTCGTGAGCATAGCGATCATTTGACCGACATAACCA
>JBBKXA010000053.1:0-3109 GCA_037969235.1 Bdellovibrionales bacterium
GGAGAACCACTCCAAATCAACCGTGTTCAACCAAAAAAAGGCGTAAAATCAGTTTTTATTGGAAATCTATCTAAAACTTAGCAATCATGTCAGAAACAGGGCCTTATGCTGCGGTCTCAATGACAAAACATTACCTTTTGCCCGCGTTATTTATTACATCATTTCTACTTTTAACAGGATGTGCTCAAAAAGCCTCATGGCATTCTAATGAAGTTGCCCGTGCCGAAAACCAAAATCTTACTATCGGCGAAGTTCAAAGAAACATTAAAAAAGGAATGTCCGGTGGTGAGGTCGCCTCAATACTGGGCTCTCCTAATATTGTTTCTACAGATGAAAACGGTAACGAAGTTTGGATTTACGATCGTTTTCACACGGAACAAATAGCATCTGGTAGTAATGGTTTAACATTCTCATTAAGTAATGTTGCTGGTGGTGCTGCGCGAACATCGCAGTCCACGATAACTGTTATTATTAAATTTGATGGTAAGAATCGAGTTCGAGATTACGCATATCACAAATCCAGTTTTTAGAAAGCCCCGCCCATGCTATATAAACTTCATACAATTGCATTGTTGATATACAGTGTTTTTATCGTTAGTGCGTGTGTTCAAACTATTCCTAAAGACGCGCTTCAACTTTCGCAAGAATCCATGCAACTTCGACAATTACAAACACGTGCCTTTTCAACGAATAATGAAAAAAAACTTCTTGTTGCGGGGGCGGGTGTATTACAAGATCTAGGCTACAATATAGATGAGTCAGAAACTCAGTTAGGCGTTATTGTAGGTTCGAAAGATCGGGACGCTACAGAGGCTGGTCAAGTTGCCGCGGCTGTTTTAGTCGCTGCATTAGGTGGCGGCGCGATGCCAATTGATAAAAACCAGAAAATTCGTGCCTCAATTGTGACGCGCCCTAGTGGCAAAAAACAAACAAATTTACGTATTACCCTGCAACGCGTTGTATGGAATACACAAGGCCAGATATCAAAAACACAAAGCATTGAAGATCCTCTTATCTACCAAGAATTTTTCAGTAAGCTTTCTAATGCGGTTTTTCTTGAGGCTCAAGAAATTTAAAAAGTCTTTTCCTAAAATTTATATATCGAGGTTATTTCATGAAAAAAATTTTTGCAGTATTAGCAGTTTTTCTTTCTTTATCTTTAACAGCTTGTCAAACGTCGTCTATGAACAAAGTCATGGAAACGGACAGCTCTCAAGTGCAAATGCGCCAAATTCAATCTCGTGCGTTTAGTACGACTAACCGAAAAGGAACATTACGTACAATAATTGCAACTTTACAGGATTTAGGCTTCGTTATTGATAAGGCCGATGACGAATTAGGTACTGTTAGTGGTACAAAACTTGACGGATACTCACTTCGCATGACTGTTACGGTTAGACCGCGCGGTAAAACACAAACACTTGTTAGAGCAAATGCCACTTATAATGTAACGCCTGTGAGCGACCCTCAACCATATCAACAATTTTTTGCAGCGCTCGAAAAAGCGATGTTCTTAACAGCGCAAGAGGTTGATTAACTTTGTTAATCTACCTCCCTACTTCCAGAAAATTGTTTCGGGGGGATTGAAGAGTTTTTTGTCTTCGCTGCGTTTATAGACGTATATGCCCATTACGGATAAGCCGACAGCCCATATTGCGCTTAAACTAGCCATGGCTGACATTACTGATGCGGCACGTTCCGTATCGAATATAATCACATAGGCAATGCCCAACATCTGCGCTGCCCATGTCACCGCCATAAGATAGCCAAATGTAGGGCGCATGCGACGGACGTATTTGTCCTCGGATTCAATTTCGGCGCGCAGGGATTTATTTATTTCTGAAAGACTTGTGCGAAATTCCTCACTTTCAACCTGCGCCATTTTTTCTAAATGGCGGTTGGCTTCTTCTAATTTATCTTGCGGAATTGCGCCTGCTTTCAAGGCTTTATCAACTTGCTCTAAAGCATCGGCTGCACCTTTGGTGACCGGGGTGTCGATATCACGCAGGGCTTGAGTAACAAAGTTTATAAGCATGGGCAAGCCGACTTTGGCGAGGATGGTTTCTAGCATGTTTTTAAGCTCCATTTAAAATGTAAAAAATATGGCGACCGATTGTGATGGTTGGCGTTTCGCCTTTGGCCCAATAGGGGGCAACGTAATCGGCGTGGTAATGTGTTGCGCCTCGCGTATGATCGGGTAACACGCCAATGCATGCGCGGGCGGCGATGCGTTTGCAGGTGACGAAATAGAGATCGGATTCTGTTACCGCGTTAAGCTTTTTAAAATTGGGGTCGGAACGATTCCAGCATGAAAATTGGTAGGGTTTTTGGCACACTTGGATGATATTTGCGCCCCACCAATATTTGCCGCCGTGTGCTTGTGCGACTTTTACGCGATTAAGCACGACGTTGGCGACGGCTTCCATGCCAACATGCCCTTCGCGCCTCGCTTCGCCCCAAATGGTTCGGGCGAGTACATCAATTTCGAGTTCACGATAAAATTGTGCGGCGTTGGTTGGTGCAGGCATGTCTGTACCGCCTACCGCTGTCAGGGTTGGTTTTTTCATTGTGTGTTCCTTTTTAAAATATAGGTGAGGGATTTTTAAAGCGGTCGGTTTCGGCCATTTTGATCAATCCTTAAAACTGCGCTTTCCATGCGCTTGATTGAAATGGTGAGGTTTTTAATTTCCGCGCTGAAGGAGGCTTCGAGTGAGCTAAGCCGTCCTGCAAGGTCTTCGGTTTTTTCCACGCTGCGCGCGAGATGCGCGAGGAAAACTTTGTTGCTGTGCGCGGTTTTTTCAGCGTTGTCAGCCTTGCTCCATGTCACGATCACGATAGCGGAGAGCAGCCCGATAAACGCCATGATCAGTATTTCAAAATAATTTACATCCATTGTTTTTTCTTTCTTGAAGGCACAAAAAAACCCGCTCGAAAGCGGGTTTTTAAAATACAGTAAATGACTTTAAGCAGCGACTTGATACATTGGAAAATCATATAATTTTAACGCTTCCTCACGAGTCATTTTTCTAACAATATTATAAGCATTCTTTATTTTTGAGGTATCCCCGCTTTGCTTCAGCATTTTTTCAGCTTGAAGGCTACATATAAC
>JBBKXA010000054.1:0-2695 GCA_037969235.1 Bdellovibrionales bacterium
GTCTTACCCATTGAAAATTAATCAAATTCGCGGATAATGAAAGGATGAGCAAAACACCCAAATCCATTAATCCGAAAACTTTCAAAACCCCAGAAGACGCAGTAGTGTATGTGGAGAAAATTTACACCGCCCATACTGAATTTCTCCGCGAAGCGTTTCAAAGCTTTTGCGAGAATGGCTGCGAGGCGAAAAAGCATGTTCGTGCATGTTACCCCTATGCAAAAATTTCCACGCAATACGCGCGCCGTATGGATACGCGCCTATCCTATGGATTTGCTCCGCGTCCAGGTACATATTCGACCACACTCACTTGCCCCGGTATTTTCAAAAATTATTTTCTCAAACAGTTCAAGTTACTCATTGATAACCACGATGTCTCAATAGAAATCGGTGTCAGCAACACCCCGATTCCTGTACATTTTGCATTGGGCGATGATTTCCACCTCGAAGGTCAACTTTCTCCCGAACAGCTTCAGGAATTGCCCGATTTCTTTGATGTGCCTAACCTTGATATTATGGACGATGAAATCGCCAACGCCGCATATGTGCTGCCCAGCGCCGCAGATCACCCGCTATCCCTGTTTACGGCACCGCGCGTAGATATCAGTCTGCAACGATTAAAGCACTACACCGGTAATCCCGCGCATCATTTTCAAAAATTTGTAATATTTACAAACTATCAGTTCTATATCGATGAATTTATCAAGCTTGGCCAAAACCGAGTGGGCGAGGGGTGTTACACCGAATTTGTACAGCCTGATCCAGATAAGCGACTCCCGCAAATGCCCGCTTATCATTTGAAATGCGCTGATGGGCAGGGCATTACTATGGTCAATATCGGCGTCGGTCCCTCCAATGCCAAAACCATCACCGATCATATCGCCGTCCTTCGCCCGCATGCATGGTTGATGCTCGGACATTGTGCTGGTTTGCGTAATTCGCAAAATCTCGGCGATTATGTACTCGCGCATGGGTATCTACGTGAAGATCATATTCTCGACCACGCGCTCCCCACCAGCATCCCCATTCCCGCTTTGGCGGAAATTCAGCAAGCCCTAGAAAAATCAGTCAGCGAAATCTGCGGCTATGAAGGCTACGATATTAAAAAAGTTATGCGCACAGGTACAGTCGCCACCACGGATGATCGCAATTGGGAGCTAAGCTCCAGCGTCAATCAAAACACCCGCCTCAGCCAGAGCCGCGCCATCGCGATGGATATGGAGAGCGGTACAATAGCCGCCAACGGCTTCCGCTTCCGTGTGCCATATGGCACGCTGCTATGCGTATCCGATAAACCCTTGCATGGCGAGCTCAAGCTCCCCGGCATGGCCGATAGCTTTTACCGCGAGCGCGTCGATCAACACCTCCAAGTCGGCATCCGCACCATGGAAATCCTCCGCGATCTAAAACCCGAAAAACTCCACAGCCGTAAATTGCGGAGTTTTAACGAAGTCGCGTTTCAATAAAAATGTGGACTAGAAAACGGGACTAAGCCCGATGATTTTGTGTGTTTAAGTAAAGATAATGGAATATAGAATACCCCATTATCTCAAAAAATATACAAATGTGCAAAATGTTTAAAGCTGCAACGTATCGTCAAATTCATTTGAATGCGCATCCTCTGCAACCGCCTTTGTATCAATACCAATACTTCGCATTAATGCTGTGGGATCAAATTTTTGACCACGGCAAATTTCAAAATTCTCAAGTTCATCGCCATATCCACCTTGATTATACAAAGTTTTGATGCGTGCGCGAGCCGCGGGGTTGTATGGATCGTCCTTGACCCCTTCCCAAAGGTCTGCAGCTTGAGCTTCCGAAAATTTGTAGCTTATATAACCAGCAGAGTAACCGACAGGCTCACTAAAAATATGCGAAAATCCCGTAGATAACATTGATGTTCTCTCGTCGTCAAAAAAACTAACCATGTCATGCATCTCATTTTCAATGTCCACTGTGCCAGCAACGGCAGGGTCGGATATATGCATTTTCATGTCCAACAAACCAAGATACGTTTGGCGCAACCCTTGATAAGCCTCACCAAAATTCGCCATGTCTTTAATTTTTTGCACCAATTCATCAGGGATACGATTATCATGTTCATCGCGCAAACAATTCAACGCAACATCGGTAAAGCCGTAATTTTCCCAAAATTGCGAGGGCAACTCAACATTATCCCATGCAACGTTGGTTCCATTCATAGAAGGAAAATCACCAAACTTGCCTGTTCCGTGAAGCCCATGGCCAAATTCGTGAAAATAAGTAGTATATTCACGGTGAGTAAGTTTAACGGGTGAGCCATCTTCGCTTTTGGGAAAATTACACGACAGACTAACATGTGCAATTTGTGGCTTGCCATCTTTATTAAGCCCAGCCCATCTTTTGTCATGCATCCATGCACCGCCGCGTTTATGGTCACCATCCGCCCAATCATCGGTATAGATCAAAGCACGGGGGGTGCCATCGGCTTCTTGCATTTCAAAAGCTTGCGCATCATCGCGATAAAGCGGCACATCATTAGATGAAAGCGGAACTAATTTATAGCCGAACAAAGCCTCTACGCTAGCCTCAAGTGCGCGCTTGGTATTTTCCACTGTGAAATATTTTTTTACCTCTTCCATGTTAATATCAAAGGTTTTTTCTTTCAAATCCCGCTCGTAAAATGCAAAATCGCTCGGTTTGAAATCTTCCTTAC
>JBBKXA010000055.1:0-8468 GCA_037969235.1 Bdellovibrionales bacterium
AAATACAAAGATCAGCAACCAGTTGATAACGCTTCAGATGATCTCACGCCCGGAGTTTCTCAATAATGCCCAGTTTAAGAGATTACAGAGATAGAATCGTCAGCGTTAAATCGACACGCAAAATTACCTCCGCCATGAAAATGGTGGCAGCAAGCAAGCTCAAACGCGCGCAGGATCAAGCAGAATCCAGCCAGCCTTACGCCCAAAGTATGGCCGATATGATGGCACGCGTAGCGAAAAACGTGGTCGTCAGCGACGCCAGCTCAAAACTCCTTGTCGGCACAGGCGCGCAGCAAAAACACCTTATCGTTATGGTGACCGCCGATCGCGGCCTATGTGGTGGCTTCAACAGCAATCTCTCCAAAGCCGCTCTCGTTAAAATCCGTGCCCTGCAATCCGAAGGCAAAGATGTCTCCGTGGTCTGCGTAGGGCGCAAAGGCCGCGACATTATCCGCCGCACCCACAAAAGCGCAATCGAACAAGAATTCATCGGCATGCTCGGCTCCAATCGCGTTGAATTTTCCGAAGCCAACAAAATCACCGAATATATCCTTGAGCAATTTGAAGCGGGCCATTTCGATGTATGTCACTTGGTCTACAACGAATTCGTATCCGTACTCACGCAAAAACCGCAAGTCCACCAACTCATCCCCTTCGCTTTGCCCGAAATTGAAGAAGACGCCGCGCCCGAAGAAGAGGGGTTAATCTCGCCCTACGCATTCGAGCCTGAAGAAGAGCAAATCCTCAACGCTCTCCTGCCGCGCAATATCGGCGTGCAAATTTTCCGCGCACTTCTCGATAGCGCCGCTGGCGAACACGCTGCCCGCATGACAGCTATGGATAACGCCACACGCAACGCAGGCGATATGATCAACGACTTAACACTCGCCTACAACCGCGCGCGCCAAGCCTACATCACTAAAGAGTTGATTGAAATCATCTCAGGCGCGGAGGCTTTAAAATGAGCGATGAAGCAAAACATGAAGTAGATGTTCAGCTAGCCGATTTTTTTAGATTAGTAGCTGAAAATAATGTTTGCACGGATGCGCAAAAACAAACTCTCCTCGATGCTGCTGATGTATTTGAAGCGACAGGAAGTTCTGAATTTGACAGAGATAGTGTATATTTTGTAACTATGCGCGATGTGTTATCCGAGATGCGCGCGCAAAATGGCTTGGAGGCTTTATAAATAATGTATGAGCGACACATCGAAAAAGAAGAAGAAACACAAACGCCAAAACAAAATGGCTTGACGGAACAAATGTATGAAGCCGCTCAACGATATGGGCGCAAAAATGGCATGAATGAGGTGCCCGTTACCTATCGCAAAAGCGGGAAGCCGGTAACAGGCTCCGAACCCACTTCTGACGAGGTCACTGTAATGGTGCCCGTACTTTAACAACAAAACACAGCTTTAAACAAAAAGAGGAACTGAGAAAAACCATGGCAACTGAAAAGAAAACAGCGAAAAAAGCCCCCGCGAAAGCACCGGCCAAAAAAGTAACCGCCAAGAAAACAACGCCGTCACCAAAAAGCCCCGCTAACGGCGTGCAAGGCCACATCGTCCAAGTGCTCGGCGCGGTTGTTGACATTCAATTCAACGAAGGCGAAGTGCCAGCGATCTTAAACGCATTGGAAACCAGCAATAACGGTAATAAACTCGTGCTCGAAGTCGCGCAACATTTGGGCGAAAACACTGTGCGTGCCATCGCGATGGACATGACCGACGGCCTCGTGCGTGGCCAAGCCGTATACGATTCTGGCGATGCGATCACCGTGCCTGTTGGCCCCCAAGTGCTTTCCCGTATCATGAACGTTACTGGCGATGCCATCGACGAAGGACCAGAACTCATCACAAAAGAACGCTGGGGCATTCATCGCGAAGCTCCAACCTTCGCCGAACAAGCAACCGAAGTTGAACAGCTTGTGACTGGTATTAAAGTTGTCGACCTTCTCTGCCCATACTCAAAAGGCGGTAAAATCGGTCTATTCGGCGGCGCTGGCGTTGGTAAAACAGTGACAATCCAAGAATTGATCAACAATATCGCCAAAGGTCACGGCGGCGTGTCCGTATTTGGCGGCGTCGGTGAGCGTACCCGCGAAGGAAACGACCTCTATCATGAAATGATGGAAGCGGGCGTTATCAAAGAGCATGACTACAAAAACTCCAAAGTGGCGCTTGTGTTCGGTCAAATGAATGAGCCGCCCGGTGCGCGTGCCCGCGTAGCGCTTTCTGCGCTAACGATGGCGGAATATTTCCGTGACGTTGAGGGCCAAGACGTGCTCTTCTTCCTCGATAATATCTTCCGTTTCACCCAAGCGGGTTCCGAAGTATCCGCGCTTCTTGGTCGTATCCCTTCTGCTGTGGGGTATCAACCCACATTATCCACCGAAATGGGGCAAATGCAGGAACGCATTACATCGACAAACAAAGGATCGATCACATCCATTCAGGCCGTATACGTGCCTGCCGATGACTTGACCGACCCTGCGCCTGCGGCAACGTTCGCGCATTTGGATGCGACAACCGTTCTCTCACGTGCGATTTCCGAAATGGGGATCTACCCCGCTGTTGATCCACTTGATTCAACATCACGTATTCTCGATGCCCGCGTAATCGGTCAGGAACACTACGATGTCGCATCACGCGTTCAACAAACGCTCCAAGCTTACAAGAGCTTACAAGACATTATTGCGATTTTGGGTATGGATGAATTGTCCGAAGACGATAAACTCGTTGTTGCCCGCGCGCGTAAAATCCAACGCTTCCTCTCACAACCTTTCCACGTCGCCGAAGTCTTTACCGGCTCACCGGGTGTGTTCGTTCAATTGGAAGACACAATCAAAGGCTTTAAAGGCATCGTTGATGGCGATTATGATCACATCCCCGAAAGTGCGTTCTACATGGTCGGCACAATCGAAGCCGTGATTGAAAAAGCAAAGAAAATGGCAGCAGAGGCAGCTTAATGAGCAAACCAAACCGCGATATTGAAAAATCATATCCCGCTAAAGACTTCGCGGCAAAACTTCGCCGTTTAGCCGATGATATCGAATCGGGGGAGAATTTTGAAATTCAAATCGCAGGCGAACGAATTTATGTGCCTGACCGCGCTCAATTTAATATCGAACATGAACGTGAAAATGGTGAGCACGAAATTGAATTCCAATTGAAATGGAGAGATGACAACTAAATGGATGGCATTGATTACGAAAATGATGTGATCTATCAAGTTTCTAAAAAACTACGTGACCTAGGGTTTGGGGAAGGAGTCGTTGATCAATCTGGAGCATATGACTGCGTATCTGCAAATGATTTCAGGCCAACCATTTTTGTTCATTTTAATGAAGTAAATATAACCATAGCGCAATCGCCCAATAAAATAACAATGTCAACCGCGGAATTCTTAGAATCAAAATTAGAAAGCCTTATCCTATGACCGACACAATACATTTCGAACTCGTCTCCCCCGAAGCAAAACTGGTTTCCGAACCCGTGCGCATGGCCGTAATCCCTGGTGAAGAAGGCGAATTTGGCGTACTTGCTGGCCATTCATCACTCGTAGCATCGCTCCAACCCGGCGTGGTTGAGCTCTACACAGATGATCAAAACACCCCCAGCCGCAAAATCTTCATCGCGGGCGGCTTTGCGGACGTATCCCCCGCTGGCTGCATGGTTTTGGCCGAAGAAGCCATCAATGTCGATGATCTCGTGAGCGGAGAGCTCGAACAAACCATCGCCAACCTCAATCAAGATATGGGTATGGCCAAAGAAGCCGCGGACAAACTCCGCATCGAAAAACGCCTCACCCTCGCCAAAGCCAAACTCTCCGCTGTAACCGGCAGGCTCGCGGCTTAAGTTTTGTAAAGTGCTTTACACATGAATCATGACCAAAATGCTAAAGAAATCTTTCTCGTAGCAGGTGAATGTGAAGTTGAAGCTCAAGAGGAGTTTGGTGAAAAGTTTCAGGTAAGCTTGCTAAAAATTGAATTTAATGACGCTGTGCAATGTTATGTTATTATTGATAAGTTATTGCTGGTATCAATGAGAGAAGGCCGCCCTCCTATTTATCGCTTAGATGACGCAACGCAAGAAATGAAAGACTTCATTTTAGCGCGGTTAGAAAAAAAATTCCCGTACGCCCAAATTTCAGAATTCGAATTTGAACCGTTAATCAATCCTGCACACTAGACGCGCCCCATTTCGCGCTATGCAAATCGATCTTGATAAAATCCTGCGCCGCAAGTTTTTCGTTCAAATGATCTTCATTAACACCCACACTAAATAACTTCAAACAGTTTTGAGTGATAAACTTCTCCTCCGCCGCCCGCGCAATCCATCGTAGCAAAGCATCAAACTCACCATTTTCATTTAAAAAGCCAATCGGACGCTCGCTCTTATGCAACTGTTTCAACCCTAGCGCACAAGTTGCGTAATAAGAATTCTCAACACTCGCAATATCAATGATAATTGGCTCATTGGTTTGGCGCGTGATCTCATCTTCATAGTGCGGAAAATGCTCGCGTGTTTGTAAAGGCAGAGGAGGGGGTGAAAACACTTCAAGCGCCGCAATCACGCTGGCGGGATCATTCACGACCACCAAAAACCGCGGATCGAAATCGGGCAAATCTTGCAAATACGCAATCATATCATCCCAATATCCCTCAATATTCACCAGTACAAGTGGCTTGTTATGCAACCCCAACTTGCCCCAATGCAAAACCTCAAGCGCCTCATCCGCCGTACCAAAACCACCCGGCAAAACAACGACAGCATCCGCACGCAAAAACATCCGCTTTTTGCGGTCCCACAAATCTTCAACCATAATGGTCTCCGATAACCCTTTTAAAATGCGCTCACTGTCTTTTAACTTACGCGGTACAATCCCCGTAACATGCGCACCTGCACCAAGCGCCGCCGCCGCCACGCGCCCCATCAACCCCGCATCCATGCCGCCATACACAAGCGCATAGCCACAATCGCCAATAATGCGCCCCATTTCGGTAGCGCCATCTTGAAAAACCGCACGGGCGTGGCCAGACGATCCCAAATAAACAGCCAATGTTTTTATATTATTCATCGCGCCAGTGTATTCATGCACCGCGCCAGATCAACAAAATTCTGCACAATTTTTAATCCATGCTCGGTTAAAATAGATTCAGGATGAAACTGCACGCCATAAACAGGGTGCGTGGCATGTTGCATCGCCATAATTTCACCATCATCATTGCGCGCATTCACTATAATGTCACCACTCTCGGGCAAATCCACAATCAATGAATGATAACGCCCGACCTGAAACGGCGAAGGAATACCTGCGAACAAGTCACTACTATCATGCGCAATAATGCTAGCCTTACCATGAACAGGCAAAACCGCGCGACGCGTCTTGCCCCCATAAGCCTCACCAATTATTTGATGTCCCAAACACACACCCAAAATCGGCACCTGCGCCCTAAAGCGACGAACTATCTCAACGCCAATCCCTGCCTCGTTAGGGGTGCAAGGCCCTGGCGATATAATAATCCCCTGTGGCGCCATCTGCTCTATCTGTGCTATTTCAATCGCATCATTGCGTGCAATGTCCACATCAACACCCGCAATAACAAAATACCGCGCCAGATTGTGGACAAAGGAATCGTAATTATCGATCATCAAAAACATGTCTGTATAAACCACATATTTGCAGCCCATTCAAACATGTTAATGTTGCTCAAAAATGATGGTATGAAATATTATTCGCTAACGTTGGCGCTGATTTCTGCATCACCAATATTCAATGAAACATCATCACTTTGTTGATTGTAGAAATAAAATCCCACACCTAAGACAGCAATCAATAAAATAACAATTAAAACAGTATTCGTATTACTTGAAGATTCAGACATTGTTTTTACCTATTCGTTTGTTGAAAATAAACCATTCATAAACACAACGTCATAAATACAGTAATAGTTCCCATTAAAAACTCCCAAACATCCCCGCGGCTTTATCCAGCGTTTCCTGATATTCCGCATCAGGTTCGGAATCCGCAACAATCCCACCACCCACTTGAAAACTCACCTGCTTTTCTTGCTCATCACCTTCAAACACCAACGTGCGAATGAGGATATTGCTATCCATCGTCCCATCGAAACCCACATAAGCAAACGCCCCGCAATATGCGCCGCGCTTTGTTGGCTCTAATTCTTCGATAATCTCCATCGCCCGTACTTTCGGCGCGCCTGTAATCGACCCCCCTGGAAACGCCGCACGCATCAAATCCAGCGCGCTTTGTCCCGCCGACAATTCCGCCCTCACGGTCGATACCAAATGATGCACACTGGCAAAACTCTCCAAAGCGCATAGCGCACTAACATTAACACTGCTCGGCACGCAAACCTTGGATAAATCATTGCGCAGCAAATCCACAATCATCGTATTTTCCGCACGTTCTTTTTCACTGTTGACCAGCTCATCTTTGTACCTCTGATCCAACTGCGCATCGCTCACACGCGGGCGAGTGCCTTTGATCGGCTTAGTTTCAACCTTGCCTTTTTGTACCGTCAAAAACCGCTCTGGCGAAGCACAAGATAAGCTGTAACCCTCACAATTCATAAATGCCGCAAAAGGCGCACGATTAACCCGCCGCAAATTGCAATAATGCGCAAAAACATCAAAATCTTCAGGCAGCGCGGCGTTAAAACGTTGGGAAAAATTGGCCTGAAAAATATCACCCGCACGAATATATTCAATCACCCGCGCCACGCTCGCCATATATTGGGGCTTGGAGAAATTCGAACGCCACGCGATATCAGCGCGATTTGGGGAATATTGCGCAATATCCTCACCTTGCCCAATAAGATCGATCAAATAATCCTGCTTACGCTTTGCTGTGGCTGCGTCCGGCGCGTGCGTGATAATCCAGCTTTTATCCGTGTGATGATCAAACGCAATCACTTGGTCGTAAATACCAAACGCCAAATCTGGTTGACCGTTCAACCGCTCCGTCTGGTCGGGCAAATCCTCCAGCGCGCGGCCTAAATCATAACCAAAATATCCAGCCAACCCACCCTGAAATGGCGGCAAACCCTCAACATGTTCGCATTCTCCAACCCAATGCTCCAGCCGTGATTGAATAATCGCAAACGGCTCGCCCTCTTGTAAAACCTGCGCATCCCAATTGGTGATACGCATTTCCCCGTCTTTATATTCAAGCGTTTCAATCGGATGCGACGCAATAAACGAATAGCGCGCATCCGGATGCGCACGATCCGCACTATCAAACAAAATTGAATAAGGCAAATGCGCCAACGGCGCAAACACGGCAACAGGATCGGTCAATGAAAGCTCTCGAGTGAATGGACGCATGGCAGGGAGAATAGCCGCGTTTTATGGCGGGTGCAACATTGGTATTTAAAAGATTATGGGTTTACGGTTCTGCAATCAATGTCCGCAAAAACACCATCGGCTTTTGCAAGAGCGCGTTCTGGCGCAAGCGGTGATTGACAAATGTTTTCGGCTTGATGTTTCAAAATAGCGTATTGTAATGCACGCCCTTCTGCGGCGCTTATGGTTTCAAGGTAGCTTTCTAAATCAATATCATCGTTGCTTTGTGCATCTTCAAAACGTTGAAGGGTTTGTTCAAGATATTCTTCGTAAGTCTTTTCCGCCTCAGCAGGAAAAACATTGTCATTATCAAGTTCTTCTTGAATTTCGGCCTCTGTTGGCTCATCGGGCTGCTCGCCAGTGTTGTAGTCAGCGAAAGTAGCAGGTAAAGTCGCAAGCGCGAAAGCAATTGTTGCTGCTGTAAATATATTTTTCATGTTTAAATGTCCTTGTTCATAATTATACGTGATTTATTTTCTTATGTTTAAACATATCGTTGTGAAGTGTCAAATCATTAAAAATTGTTCTTATGCGAAAAAACTTGAAAATGCCTTTATAAATTCTAGCCCGACCAAGCGGGCCCAACATGGGCCCAAAGGGCCTTTTTTGTAAAAATTCGGGCTCATTTATTCCCCGTATAACTCACCGTTCGCCCTTGTGAAAAACCCCCGTTCCTGCTACAAATAAGGACGTAAAAAACGAACGAAAAGTAGCTTGATTCCATGACCGATTCCACCGTCTCTTCCGCCGAAACTTTCCCCACAATTTCTCTCGAAGAGGAGATGAAACAATCCTATCTCGACTACGCCATGAGCGTGATCGTATCCCGCGCTCTGCCTGATGTGCGCGATGGTTTGAAACCCGTTCACCGCCGCATTTTATTCGCGATGCGCGAAGGCGGGTACACCTCCGACAAAGCTTACAAAAAATCCGCCCGTATCGTCGGGGATGTCATGGGTAAATACCACCCCCACGGCGACCATGCCATTTATGATTCGCTCGTGCGCATGGCGCAGCCTTGGTCTTTGCGCCTACCGCTCATTGACGGGCAAGGGAACTTCGGCTCAATGGATGGCGACAGCCCAGCGGCCATGCGTTACAC
>JBBKXA010000056.1:0-3312 GCA_037969235.1 Bdellovibrionales bacterium
GTATATGCTTATATATTAAGTTATTGATATTGTTGAGGTATTCAGCTTCAAAAATGCGTGTGTGTAATATACTGTGTAAGTATTTAGGGCTATTTTGAAGCTGATTGATCCTATTTTTAGCTTGTGGAAAAAGTTTTTTGGCATTGTTAGACGGATGCTGTCAGACGGTTTTTGATAATTTTTTGCTTTAATCTGACAAGACCGAAGCACGCATGTTGTACAAATATTATTTTGTACAAATGTACATTATGCGCTATACTAATAGGAGTATATTAAAGGAGATAAAAGCATGAGCCGTTTAGTTATCGATGTTACTGGTGAACAACACCAACAAATCAAAGCTCTAGCTGCTTTGCATGGGAAAACCATTAAAGACTATATAATGGAAAAGGTTTTTCCTATTGATGAGGATATAGCTATGGAAGAATTAAACAGCATTCTTTTATCACGCATTCAAGAAGCCCAAAACACAGGTATTACATCTCTATCTTTTGACGAAGTCACCGATAAAATTATCAAGACGAACACATAAATATTATGGCTCTATTTCGTCAAACACAAGCAGCCCTCGAGGACTGGCAGGGTATTGTTGAGTACACGCTTGATAAATACGGCGAGAAGCAAACTCGGAAGTATCTACGTGGCTTACAGGATTGCATGAAGACCATGACCAAAGGCGAAGGCCACTACAAAGATATAAAAATTCAAGCTCATACTGTTCGCGTTAAGCATTGTCAGAAGCATTACATCTTTGGGCTTATGCAGAGCGATGAGCCCATGCTTGTTTTAGCTATCTTTCATGAGCGTATGGAACTTATGAAACAGCTTAAAAAACGGCTCAAGTAAACACCGAGGTGGTTCAGTCGGTCTTGTCAGAATTCATCCTGCTAATGGTTATATGTCGCCTGTGGATTTTGAAAACAATCAGAATGCCGCTTAAAAAACTGTCCGTTAAACCCTTGCCAGATCAGTTGTTTAACCCATTGCCTTATTTGTTTTAATTGTGCTTTTGGATTGGGGGTATTAAATCGCCATTCGCATTCCTTCAAAAATAACGGAAAATGCTCGGCAGGGATACCATTAAATTTGCGCATATGGCGCTTGGCTTGGCTCCAAAAATTCTCAATGCCATTGATGTGATTATGCTTGTTTGCAAATAATTTTGAGTGGTTAATCCGGTAGTGTTTAAACTCTGAAACATCCAGCACATTATAGCCGCGCCAGCAATCAGAATACACAATGCTATCGGGCTGGATTTTGTCACGGATAATAGGCATCAGCGTCCTGCTGGCAGCATCAGGAATGATCGCTGTGTAAACTCTGCCGCCACGTTTGAGGATGCCGAATACGGGAACTTTGCCCGCAGCGCCTCGCCCGCGTTTGCCTTTGCGCGTGCCGCCAAAATAGCTTTCATCCACTTCAAACTCACCTGAAAGCATAGCTTCGTTTCGGGTTTCGAGGACAATAATCTCTCGCAAGCGACGATAAAAATAAGCCGCTGTTTTGAAATTAACGCCGACCAAGCCTGCGGCACAACGTGCTGTCGTGCCAGCAACAAAATGCTCCATTAAACGTGATTGCTTTTCTGTACTTAATCTACTTTTTCGCATGCCATACCTTCTAACTTTATTCAGTTAACTGGTACAGCCCCAAAAATTAATTAAAATAGCGATTTAATCTGACAAGACCAAGATGTATCAATCATTATCAATTCGGCATATTTACCCAGCTTGACCCGCCGCAAAACACCATCTTATCATTCGCCGTGTCATACTGCATCGCCCCTTCCGCTCCCGCCAGCAAAGCCCCAGACGCCGCACAACCACCGCTACCGGAGCCAACTGTCGCACTGACATTACTAAGAACATTCCCCGCCCCGCACCATTGATATAGTTTAGATGTCGTATTGTAATCCAGTTCTCCCAATTTCGAACAGCTTGTAAGGCCATATAAAGCTGTTACCTCCGCGGCGGACAGGGCGCGGTCATAGATTCGGACATCATCGAGCTCACCATTATACTGATTGAAAGATGTAGAAGTCGTCCTGCCCAAACGCAAACGACCTGTCGTCGCATTTGTATCATATAAAATGGCGTTACTTTCGGTCGCCGAAGCATTGAGCGCGCCGTCAATATAGATCTTTTTTTGTGGTGCAGGCGCTAATGGATCATACGTGCCAACAACATGCACCCATGTGTTATCAGGAATCACTGTACTGGTCGTTAGCAATGAATGATATCCACCGCTATACCCAGTTGCGAAATCAAGCTGCTGATCGCTTGCTCCATTAAATTGCAAATTATAACTTGCATAAACTGGAATAGCATTATTGTTATAGGATTTATCAATTAGTGCGGCATAATCTTTTTGCGCACCGTTGCGTATCATCCAAAGTGAAACCGTAATTGCTGCCGGTTCAATCGCGGCAGAGCGCGGAATTAAAACCATTTGATTGGACACCGCATCAAAAGATAAATCCCCGTCTATAATCCCGCTGCTGGGTTGCCATGTCGGCGTATTTACAAGCGTCCCATCCAAACTACCCACATCATCCGCCGCCGTTGTCCCGCTGCTTTCATCCAGCTTCCAATGCGCAGCCAAATTACCGGAGGCCGTGTCGGTGCCTTTCATAACAATCCAGCTCGTCCCGTCGCAATACTCATAATTTCCACCGCCCGTCACGTCGTAGCCCATTGTCCCGGCAACGCCGGTAGGGGATGTGCAAGCGTGAGCTGCTGGAATACTCAAACACAATATCAAGGCGATAAGAAGACGGCGTGAGGATACTGCCTTTAGAATTAAGACATTCCCACTGTGACTTAGCATTTCCCCAATATACATATTTCTTTAAATTTCGCTATTACTGTATAAAAATTATAGACCATCCTGCCATCAAAGGCCCAAACTGTCAATTCATGTCGATCTCCATTCAGGGCAAAATCATCAATCGTTAACATTTGAGTATTTTCTCTCTGAACTCACTGTTTATGAGGGCTTTGAATCTTTTTCTTTTTAGTGACATTTTTGTTTTATCTTTCTTTAGCATATTGAGTACGGTGCGGCGGATAATAGAGAAATTTAAGGCGGCGTGGTCTTTTCTGGTACGATTTTCGTCTTCTTTGAATGTTACATCAAGCTGCCAGTGCAGGTTATTCTCAATGCTCCAATGGGCTCGTACTGCGGCCATAAGAGCCTTTGGATCAGCGGCGAGTGATGTAATGTAATAGCGTGTATCACCAGTAATTTCACCAGTTTTCTTATTTGTTCGTTCTGATGTTATTGCGGCGATTGTCGTCAGACCACTCCAGCCCT
>JBBKXA010000057.1:0-3537 GCA_037969235.1 Bdellovibrionales bacterium
CCACCAAAATAGCTTTCATCGACTTCAAACTCGCCTGAAAGCATCGCTTCATTTTGGGCTTCAAGGACAATAATTTCTCGCAAGCGACGGTAAAAATAAGCCGCTGTTTTGAAGTTAACACCAACCAAATTTGCAGCACAACGCGCCATCGTACCAGCAACAAAATGCTCCATCAAACGCGATTGTTTTTCTGTGCTTAATCTACTTTTTCGCATGCCACACCCTTAACTTTATTTAGTTAACTGGTACAGCCCCATAAGTTTATTTATTGAATCATTAGAGTCGCTTAGGGTGTATGTTCTTCGTATGTTCGCATTAAGTAACTGAATCATAAGTGTTTTTTAACTTGTCCACAGATTCGTTTTATGATTCAATGTATGTATGAACAAATTACTCGCACATAGCCACATCTTCAGACAAAACATTCTGGCCGTATTGGGTGTATTGCTCTGCTTTTATTTTTCGTATCATGCGTTGTTAGGGCATCGTTCGGTTATCCGTTATTACGGCTTAGAGAAGCAAATAGAAACAATGTCGCTAAAAAACAATACATTGCAAGATCGTAAAAACGATCTCCATAAAAAGGTGGTGATGATGCGTCCGGGCACAATAAACAGCGACCTTTTGGAGGAGCAAGTTAGGCTCACCTTGGGTTATCGTAATAAGGACGAGTTAGTCATCTTAAGCAACTAATTCAAAACTCTTCCTGTTTTATACAGTTTTTTTGTACGTTTTTTCGAGAGTTTCTCTGGAATTGTCTTGTTAAATTTTGTATTTAAAACATCTAAATGACGAGTAAAATTTTGGAGAACTTCATTGGCTAAATCCCCAACAAATAAAAAACCAAAAAAAGCATCCGCAGCAAAGCCGTCTAAAAAAGGCGGAGCAAAGACTAAGGCGTTATCAAATGTGCAAACAGAGCCGACTTTAGAAGACTTGCAAAAGCTTTATCGCGATATGTTATTAATCCGTCGCTTTGAAGAAAAGGCTGGGCAGCTCTATGGGATGGGCTTGATTGGTGGTTTCTGTCATTTGTACATCGGGCAAGAAGCCGTAGTCACGGGTATACAATCAGTGCAAGAGCCACAGGATAGCGTAATTACCGCCTATCGCGATCATGCGCATATGCTCGCCTGTGGGATGGACGCAAAAGGCATTATGGCCGAGCTCACAGGGCGCGAAGGCGGTTATTCCCAAGGTAAGGGTGGCTCAATGCACATGTTTTCCAAGGAAAAGAATTTCTTCGGTGGGCATGGTATTGTCGGCGCACAGGTCACGCTTGGTGCAGGTTTGGGCTTTGCGCACAAATATAAGGGCGATAACGGCGTTGCTGTGGCCTATATGGGTGATGGTGCGTCCAATCAAGGGCAGGTTGCCGAAAGCTATAATATGGCGGCGCTGTGGGATCTTCCCGTTTTGTTCGTCATAGAAAATAACCAGTACGGCATGGGAACATCTGTGAAACGTTCTTCCGCGGGTCAGCTATATAAGCGCGGCGAAGGTTACGGAATCCCTGGCGAGCAAATTGATGGCATGGATGTTTTTGCTATCCAGGCCGCCGCGCGCCAAGCACTCGATTATGTGCGTTCGGGCAATGGGCCTTATATTTTGGAAGTGCTCACCTACCGCTATCGCGGCCATTCCATGAGCGACCCCGCAAAATACCGCACAAAAGAAGAGGTCTCAACATTCAAAGATGACCGTGACCCCATCACTTTGGTCAAAGATATGATGCAAGGCATGGGCGTAAGCGAAGAAGATCTCAAGGCCATTGATAAAGAGATTAAACAAACCGTCAAAGACGCCGCCGATTTCGCACAAGAAAGCCCAGAGCCAGACGCGAGCGAGCTGTGGACTGATATATTGGTGGAAGCGTAAGTTATGGATGATAAGTTAGAACAATTCGAAGTTGATCGTCAAACGCTTGAGGTCGGTGAATCCTTGAGAATTTCCTTTATGGAGCATGCATCTACTGGTTACGTTTGGACAGTTGATACAAATTGCCCATTTAAAATTACACGGATCGATAATGATTGCGATAATATTGGTGGTTCGCAAGAAATAACATTTGCGCTTCAGCCTAAAAAAACAGGCGTGTACCAAGCCACATTCACGCACAAGCGACCGTGGGGAGAAGAAATTGAAGAAATGTGCTTTTATGAAATAACAGTAACGCCAGAGGTTTAATTAAAAATGCCAACTAATATTTTAATGCCTGCACTATCACCGACGATGACCGAGGGGAATTTGGCCAAATGGCTAAAGTCCGAGGGGGATGCCGTGGAGGCGGGTGATGTGCTCGCCGAAATTGAAACCGATAAGGCAACAATGGAGGTTGAGGCGGTCGATGACGGTATTTTGGGCAAAATTCTGGTGCAAGCCGGCACACAAAACGTGCCCGTAAACGATGTGATTGCCGTACTGATCGAAGAAGGCGAGAGCGCAGACGATATTGATGATGCGCCACAACAAAAAAGTGAACCGCAAATGACCCAAAATGATGCGGTCAGTACTCCAGAATCGGAGCAGTCTTCATCAATCCAACCCACAGATAACCGCGATATTTTGTACGCACAAGGGCAGGTCATTGAACCGCCCGCGTTCGATGAAGCAAGCTTCACCGAAACCATATCTCAAACCATCCGTGAATCCTTGCGCGATGCAATGGCTGAGGAAATGCGCAGTGACAAAAACGTCTATCTCATGGGCGAGGAAGTCGCGCAATATCAGGGCGCGTATAAGGTATCACAAGGCCTGCTGGATGAGTTTGGCGACAAACGCGTGATCGACACACCCATTACCGAACATGGCTTTGCGGGTATCGCTGTAGGCTCGGCGATGAATGGTTTAAAGCCAATCGTAGAGTTCATGACATGGAATTTCGGTATGCAAGCCATTGATCATATAATTAATTCAGCGGGAAAAACGCTCTACATGGCTGGTGGGCAATTGGGGTGTCCTATCGTGTTTCGCGGGCCAAATGGCGCCGCAAGTCGCGTGGGCGCACAACATTCGCAATGCTATGCTTCATGGTATGCACATATCCCGGGGTTAAAAGTTGTCTCGCCATGGTCAGGAGCGGACGCAAAAGGGTTAATGAAGGCCGCAATCCGCGATCCTAACCCCGTTCTCGTGCTCGAAAATGAAATGATGTACGGCGAAACATTCGATGTCCCCACGGATGAGGATTTCGTAATCCCCATTGGGCGCTCCAAAATTGAACGCGAAGGCAATGACGTCACCATAGTCGCGTTTTCAATCATGGTTGGTAAAGCACTAAAAGCTGCCGAACAGCTTGCGGAGCAGGGCATTGACGCCGAAGTGATAAACTTGCGCACCATCCGCCCACTTGATCGCCACACTATTCTTGAAAGTCTTAAGAAAACTAACCGTATCGTTACATGCGAAGAAGGCTGGCCTTTTGCGGGCATAGGCGCAGAAATCGCGGCATTAATCGGCGAGCACGCCTTCGATTACATGGATGCCCCATTGCAACGTGTCTGCGGCGCAGACGTACCCATGCCCTACGCCGCAAAC
>JBBKXA010000058.1:0-5769 GCA_037969235.1 Bdellovibrionales bacterium
GTATATTACACATACACATTTTTTAAGTCGAATATCTAAACAATATCAATGCTTTAATATATAAGAATATACGGCTCATAACCTGAAGGTCGTAGGTTCAAATCCTACTCCCGCAACCAATTGATTTTAACGATAATTTGAAAAAATGGGGCCCCACCAATCGGGGCTTTTTATTTGTAGTTGTAACATTTGCTTTGGTCTGACAAGACTCCTAGCCAAGCGTCCATGGCGCAATTATGCTTGGTGCCGTAGTCTTAATTTCAAAATCATTTGCGGCAGGGTCTTCTGCTCCATTTTCCAACTGTTCGTTTGTAACGGGCGTTGCGACTTCATATATAATTGGGGTCACAACGGGTGATAGATCGTGATATCCTAAATCAGCGTGAGGTGGCGGTTGTAAAGGTGCTTGTCCTGTTCGTGTGACTTCGCCATCTGTGTATTCCACACCATCGCCAGTGACATGCATTGATGTCCCATCAGCATTGATTAATGTTGTGCTGCCATCTGATTTTTGTTGAAACATTGTGCCTGATTCATAAAAAACCGCATACTCTCTATCATCACCTTCATAGACAATGAGATTGCTATCATATTCGGTAATTGTTGAACCGCTGGGCATGATACTTAATTTAGCGCCCTCGCCATCGGCTATAACTGTTGTGCCAAAGGGGACAGTTATTTCCCCTTCGGGTTGAATGGTTATGAACTCTGAGCCTTTATGAAAGGCTCGTGTTCCATCTCCCATCATAATAAGTGAAGATTTATCCGCGTAATGAAAAGAAACGCCCAGCCCGTTGCTGTCGTTAATTCTCAATCCATCTATGTTCACATTATTTAAACCACCATTTGCGCCCGTAAATGAAGTTGACCCATCGGCGTTGGTTGTTAATGTCGATCCATCACGTCTTTCTTCAAATGTAGATTTGTCGGGGTATCTTGTTAATTTTGTTCCATTGTCTGCAACCTCTACTATCGTTCCATCTTGGGAAATTATAAGTTGATTTGAAGCTAAGTTATTATGCTCTCCGTTAGGCGTGTTATCTTCATATGAAGCTTCCCCAGCGTTAGCTATTGAAGCGGGAGTATGCATTGTCTCTGTAGTGATTTCGTAACTTACATAAGGTGTTCCACCGTTGGTTGGCGTTTGTATGGAAAGTAAGGTTTGTTCCGTGGTTACTGTGTTTCGATAACTGCCATCCGGATAAGTTATCCTGCCTCTCCCATGTTCATAATCTATATCAACTTTAGATCCGTTGGATAGATCTATAGTCACGCCATTTAGGGTTGTTCTTTGAGTAAATGCTTTATTTCCATCCACATCATATGCAGTTATAATGTCGCGTTCTTTGTTATAGTCAATTCTTATGCCGGCGTCTAACAATGATCGCCTACCATCACTATAATCTATGGTTTTTGAATCGTCAGCAAACATTGTATGTAAATCACCTTCAAGCGTTAAAATGGTTTTTTGGGTAAACGAGTATTTTGAATATGTAGTAATAATACTTCCTTGCTCATCAACCGAAGTCTCGCCGTGATCGGCAGGCCCATTGCTATTATTACCAGTCTCATGTCCGTTTTGGTTAATTGTAAAAATATTACCAGTCATATCAATATATGTCTGACCATTAGGCCCGCCGCTCCCCGTCAGCACACTACTTCCTGGTCCAATATACCCACTAGTTGTATTAACCGTCGCTCCAGAATTATCATTCCCTGTGTCATGGCTAGCGCCGGAATTCGACACAGAATCTTGTTGTATGCTACTACTTGCTGTTGTGCCAGCACCATCTACGCCCGGATGCCCAGTCCCTGACGAATTTGTACTCGCGCGTGTTGAATTGGGTTGTGAACTTCTTCTACTCTCTGCTTCTGCAACAGCCTGCTGTGTGCCACCACCACCCTGACTCCTAGCTTGAACATCGTTAAAACGTCGGATTTCTTCCATATATTCTTCATTTAAAAACCCCAGAGTTCCTGCTTGCTCCATGTTAAGCATTCTAGGTTCACCATCTTGCTTAATTAAAATAAATTCTTCCCCTGGCTTCGGCTCGTAAGAATAATCCAGAAATTTCTGAGAATAATTGCCCTCTGCACCTTCCTGATAGTAATATCCTCCATGCAGTCCTATATCTTTATCCCATACAAAATTTTCATATGAATCATGTGTGAGCGTGCTTGTCGTGTCTGTTGGATCAGGCATATTTAAAAAACTCTCTGTTCCGTATGCTTTAAAAATTCTCATAATTACTGCTCCCCGTTATTTTTATCACTTTTTCTAACTGCTCAAATCTTAATGCTAAACATAGGTCAGCCCAATAACCTGTGTATTATAGTAGGAAAGGTCTGAATATTTAGTTAATAATTACGTAAAAATAACAACAAAAACCAAGTTGGAAAATTGCTGCACCGGTGTTAAATTTTACCGCTTGGCTACCGTCTAGATTCTGACGGGTTGAGGCCTTTTTCAAACTCTGTTAAATTTTGCGACACTACCCTAAATAGTGTAGTCACGAGATGTTCGCCCAGAGTGCAATACACCTGATTTGCACGGCAGCCAGGAACGAGTCTGTGTTTTTGGCGTATCTGGTGGCTATACCGCGCCAACGCTTGAGGTGCAGAAATGCGTTTTCCACCAAATGCCGCAATTTATAGAGATCTTTATCATATTCGTGTTGAACTATGCGGTTTTTGCGCGGCGGAATGACGGCCACCATGCCTTGGCTCTCGGCTTGCGTCACAATAGCATCGCTATCATACCCGCGATCAGCCAGCAAATAATCGGCGCTCAATCCCTCAATTAGGCGACCAGCCTGCGTGCAATCCGCTCGGGTATGCAAGCCGCAACGCAAGAAGAGCGTGCGACTGACATATTCAAACCTGAATTTTGGGTCGGCAGAGAAGATGACATGCAAAAACTATGGGCTGCAACGCCAACGGCAGGACAGGTACAAGTTCCAGATTTTGCAAAAATAAGCGCAGAAGTGCGTTTTAAAAGCAAACCAAAATTAATCATTCCGAATAAACTGGATAAAGCAGAATTATTCGCACAGGATGAAGATGGCTTCTGCCCGTTGGATGATGTGCGCACTTGGAAAAATTGGTATATAATCCGAGAAGCATTACAAAATGTCGATAATCCTGATGACAATGCTTTAACCAAAGCAGAACTTTTGCAAATCGACGCTTCGGGCAAACCATTTCTTCATACCGCCCATAATGAAGCACGTGTGTTTTTTGATGATGTAAGAACATATTTAAAAGAACATGGCGATGCCATTACACGCGAAGAATTAAAAGCAGCTGGGCTGAGTGACATAATTTCCTCATTTGATAATATTTTTTTAGGCTTAAAAAACATAGAGGTTTTCGCAAATTATGCCGCTGACCCTATCGCTGATTTGGACGCGCATATCAGTGATGGACAAAGAACTGCATTATCGTATTTTGCAATGGATGGCATGACAAAAAAAGTTATGGTTTTGCTCGAAGCCGGTGCCAATCCAGACACACGTGATAAAGATACAAATATAAACTCACTTGCCCACGCTTTCGTGTCAGGAAACGCTTACGTAATCCACGACATTATTAAAGCTTTAGAGCATCAATATCAAGATGACAGGTTGTCTTTATTGGACGCTCTTACTGCGTCCCGTAGTGGTGAATCATATCTTTTACAGCATTCTGTATACGGACTTGGGAGTGAAGCTGGCTTGGAAATCATTGAAGATGCGATTGAAAAAGTTATAGACCCCATTTGGGATATGTCGATTGAAGAAATGCGCGAGACTGAAATCAATGGACGCACTCTATTGCAAATAGTTACGGCGGCTGGGCGTTTAGATCTGCTCTTTTCGCCCGAACGCTGGGAAGGCAACCCCAGAGGCATGAAAGAGTTTTCGGACACGATACGGCCAAACATAGAAATTCAATACCAACTCTCCGGCAAAGATGGAAGACCAGATTTCAACGCCTTGCTCTCCGCTTTGAACGCATCAGCCATTAAATCCATGACAGGCTATGATGATGGACCGGGGATGCAATGATGCGCGATAACTATGAGAAATAAGAGGATAACCGTTGTTGGCACTTTATTGAAACCGAACTGTTTAACTGGCCTACATTTGAAAGCGACCCGCTTCGGCGTTTTAACGACAGTGTGCTTCGGAGGCTTAACAATATGGTGTTTGTCAGGTTATCTTTGAAAGGGTGCATTTTAGTCTGACAGCATCCTTCTAACATTGCCAAAAAACTTTATCCACAAGCTAAAATAGGATAAATCAGCTTCAAAATAGCCCTAAATACTTACACAGTATATTACACATACACATTTTTGAAGCTGAATATCTTAACAATATCAATGCTTTAATATATAGGCGTATACGGCTCATAACCTGAAGGTCGTAGGTTCAAATCCTACTCCCGCAAACAATCTTCTAAATTCAAACACTCTTTAACCCTTGTAATGCCTTGCAAAAGGGCAGAGTTCTTGGGCTTTTGAGCCTAAAGCTAAAGGGCGTGCACCCCCTCAAAAAGCCATTTACACCCCCACATTCTCTCTAAATACCGATTTTTCTCTGAAGCTATAGAGACGATTACAAAAACGCCCTTCAGCTTTTTGTTGTTGTATTTCAGTATATTATGTTTCTTAAAAAATTAAAGGTTTGTGGGTTACAGCGCAAATTGATGTGGATATTAACGAAAGTATCATGTGATAAGCAAAAATTTCTTTTATGGCATTAAAGGCAATTAAACTTTATGGTACGTCCTTAAATTAATTTTCTGTAAGTTTAGTGTAATATTTTGTTTGTAAACTTTGAAGAGAAAAGATTTTTTGCAAAATGGATTATATTTATGTGGTGGCGAGGCTGGTGCTACTGTTTATCGGAGGTGAAGGTCTGGTCAGGGGCAGTGTCTCGATATCGAAACGGCTTGGCATATCGGCCGTTCTTATCGGTGTTACCTCAATGGGGCGGTAGCGTCATGAAGTTGATTTTGCCTGTGATTGTTTTGGCTATCATTGTTGCTTATCCAGTTATGGCGGAAACATCAAAATACAGCCCTGACATAAACAGAGACGGCGGTTATTCGATTGTCGAGTCCATTTTAAGCCAGCAAAAATTATTCCGCGATATGGATGCGGATCAGAACGGGCAGCTGACGCTGGAGGAATCGAGAACATTTATTGATAAAATGAAAGCCAAAAAATCTGCGTGGGACATACAAAACAGTTTCGGGTATATGGATGTCAACGATGACAAATCCTTAAGTGAGTTGGAGTTTCTCGAAGGGGTTGAGAACGAGTTTCGCATGAAAGACCGCAACCGGGATAATATGATCACCACCGATGAAATGCCAATGTAAAGGAAAGTATGTTTTTATGACTCTTAAAATTTATAGCGCCGATTGTCATTTTTTGTGTTGGGTTTGTGGTACTTTTAATGGCCATCGCACCGAATAATTTAAATTTTACACTCTCCATACCCCCAAAAGCCCGGTTCCCCCGCCGGGCTTTTTTATTGTCTTATTACATTCTATAATCTTTCATGCTTTCGGAAAGCGGACAATCACTCGCGTTCCGGTTTGCTCTGTGGCGCTGTCGATAACCAATTCAGCTTTGTGCAGATCGGAAATTTTTTTGACGATGGAAAGGCCAATGCCGATGCCTTCGGATTTGCTGCCGGGTATACGATAAAAATGGTCGAATACTTTTAGACGCAGATGTTCGGGGATGCCCGGACCTTCGTCATCGATGATTAGTTCAATTTT
>JBBKXA010000059.1:0-2642 GCA_037969235.1 Bdellovibrionales bacterium
CGCGAGGAATTGGCCTCTTGGCCAAGGGGAAAATACGTTAAGAAAATCGGGAGCGGCGCGACTTATACCCTTGCGCGCGCTAGGGGCAACCGCCCTTTAGCCAAGCGAAGCGCGGAGAAAACCTAAAATACGCCATTTTAAAAAAATGACCGCTATCATACAGCTGTATGCAATCCGCCAGAGATTGGGCGAATTGCAATACGATGATTATGAAACATAAACGCCAAGATTTTTAAGATAAGAACCACATACCCGGCCATCCTCATCTTGGATCAGGATGCAGTTGGCTTTTGCTTTGGAGCGTTTTAAAATTCTAATGGCATCGCTGTATGATGATACAAGCATATGATGTTCTTGATTGCTGAAAAATCCAATAAGTCTAAACATTTTAATCTCCTTTTGTTTTCACATCGCAAAAAATCGGAGTTTGAAAAGACAAAAGAAAAATAGGAGCCGCCGCACCGCATTTTTATTGCAGGATTGGCAAACTCCGATTTAGATTGAAAATAAGAAAAAGGGATTTATAGGACTAGTAGGATTTTCGGTTCAGCTGCTCGTGCTGGCATGTTTCAGATGCCTACACGCAACGACTGATATTATCGGCAATGTGTATTTTCTCTGGGTCGGTCATATAAGCTTGTTCAATATGAAATAGATCATATTGTGTCTGCAAATTTAGCCAGAACTTTGAGCCATTACCAAATAGTTTTCCGACACGATAAGCCAGATCAGGCGTAAGCGGGTTAGAGCCATTCACAACACGGTATAAATGCTGTTTGCTCACAGACAGCATAGAAGCGGCTTTTGGAACGCTTAGCTTCATTTCTTCTAAATTCCCTTGTATCATCTTCCCTGGGTGCAGGGGTGCTAACGTCCTAATAATATGAGCTCGCCCCTTGGTTTTATCACCTCGTAAGTGAGCAAGAGCGTCTTGCGCTCCTTTCAATATGCTTTCGCCAGCCGTGCTCATGATTTCATCTTTTTTGTAATTATGAATTAAAAACTTCATCAACCCTTATTACGGTATCGTCAGAGGCTTTAAAAATGATGTTCATTTCGTAACCCAAAGCTTGGGCATATGCCTTTAAGCTTGAGATTTTCATATCTTTGCGTGCTTCGATTTCTGAAATATTACTTTGATTAAGGCTCATAATATCTGCGACATCGTTTTGGGTTAAACCCAGTTTTTGGCGAATAGCTTTTAAATTTTGATACTCGTTAATAAGCTTTGCGCCTTGCTCTTTCACATAGCTTTGCCCCTCTGGAGTGAGAGTTTTAAAAATTTCTTCTGCTGGTATCGTAGGCATATTCATTCTCCTTTTAATTCTTCTAAATGTTGATTGAAGCGGGTATCAGCTTTTTTAATAAGCCTCTTATAAAATCTCTTTTGAGATACTCCCGACTTATCACCTGCAATCAATAATATTCCTTCTCTTTTAGGGTCAAACGCAAACGCTACGCGCCAAACGCCATTGTCAGCCTTAAACCTTATTTCTTTCATGTTTGCGTGTTCTGAACCATTTAAGGTATCTACATGCGGTCTGCCCAAATTAGAGCCTTCCGCTTGTAAAATCTCAATATAAGCAAACAATTCGTTTTTCACAGCTTCGGAATAATGGGCAAATTCGCCCGCAAATTCCGAATAAAAGTTAATTTTCCATGTCATCTAATATAATACCTTATTGTTAATATACCGTCAAGCATATATATGCCCTTACATATATTTTCTGTTACTTTTTATTGTCTTCTGCAAACATATCATGCTGTTTGCCGAGGTCGATTGTGACGCGGATAGGGTAGACACGGAACGTATAATCTTGACCTTCAACTTGCGGATTAAAGCGCAACATAAGGGCTTGCGCTTCTTCGCGTGTTGGTTTGATTGTGGCGTAGAGCATATTTAAGCGATGATCAAACGCCGCAAAAGCTTCGATTTCTTTTGTATTTTGCTGCTTTGTCTTTTTCTTACTCATTATTGTTACCCTGTAGGACATTATTCCAATCCTGCCCTTCAATTTCGGGGCTGTGTTCAATGATTTTGCCAGAAAACCCGCTATTAGCCACTATATTCTTGATTTTTTGCGTTAATCGCGCCCCGCCCCGGTCATTATCCATGGCAAGGATGATGGTTTTGAGCGATTTAAAGCTTCCTATGCAGAATTTAAGAGTGTATTCCTGCTCTGGTGACATCCCGCCTCCTGTTGCCGCATAGACTGCGCTCTGGTTGGGAAATAACGCGCTATAACTTAAAACATCTATAACCGCTTCGCCGATAATCAGCGTATCATCGCCTTTGCGACAATTTGAACGCCAAAATGATTTTTCACTGCCGCGCACGAACAAAGCTTTTTCTGCGTTTTTTAACTCCAAGCCGCACACGCCGCCGCTGTTATAATGCGGGAAAACCACATTATCGTAACGATCATTAAAGATCCGCCTTACAAATCGTGGGGATGACACAATGTCTTGTGTTAGCCCCCTGCCCTCAAGATAAGCATGGGTTTTTATTTCACGACACGCTTTAAAAATGCGAGCTACGCGCTTAGGGTCATATTCTTGTTCCTCAACGTCAGGAACATATGATTTTGGCTGTGGAAGGGCTACGCTCTCCCCTATCCAGCTTTGTAATTCTGCGCCGATTT
>JBBKXA010000060.1:0-22456 GCA_037969235.1 Bdellovibrionales bacterium
CTAGAGGAAATAAAAATGGGGCGGGGCGGTTCGTGACATTAATGTGGCGGGAAATCTTTACAGGTCGTCAAAACGAAAATTGGTGGATCCTAGCGGGATCGAACCGCTGACCTCATCACTGCCAGCGATGCGCTCTCCCAGCTGAGCTAAGGACCCTTAACCTAAGAAAAGGTAGGGGCACAATATTAAATTTTTTGATGTAATTCAAGCAAAAAATGGGGCAAAAAAAACGACGCCCGATTAAGAGCGCCGTTTTTCAAATTATTCTCACCGCTTACTTTTTCTTCAAAGCATCACGAATTTCTGTCAAAAGCACAATATCAGCAGGCGGCGCGGCTGGCGCAGCAGGCGCTTCGGCTTCTTTGCGCTTCAAGGAGTTCACACCCTTAACAAGCATAAACACCACAAAAGCGACGATCAAAAAGTTGATCAATGCATTGATAAACGCACCATATTTAATGATGGGCGCGCCCGCATCTTCGGCCAGTTTCAAGGTTGCGTATGACTCACCGTTTAACGAGATAAACAGATCGCCAAAATCAACGCCGCTGGTGGCAACACCAACGATGGGCATAATCATGTCCCCAACCAATGATGTCACAATCGCAGTAAACGCCGCGCCGATAATGATACCAACGGCCATGTCCATGACGTTACCTTTGGCAATAAATTCTTTAAATTCGCTGAGCATATTTTCTACCTTAATGTGTGCAAGTTTTAGGAAATTTTGTTTAAGAACAAAACATTAGATTAAAATTTAAAACATGTAGACCTCTTGCGTCAATACCGAAAATCAGAAATTGCGCATAAAAAAGAGCCTCACAATGAAGCGAGGCTCTTTAAAATTCTTAAATCGGAAACCGACTTCGATTAGAAGTTGATTTGTGTACCCAATGTTACATATGTCGCGTCAGCGTCAGCAGCACCAAGCTCATGCTCGATGTAACCAACAGAACCACGGAATGTCATACCAGGACCATATGTGTAAGTCACACCACCTGAATAACGTTTTGTATCCAAGTTAGGTGTTGCAAACGTGTTGTCTTGATCATAGTAAGATGCACCCAATTTGAAAGGACCAGCTGTGTAGTCTACACCAACAACCATTGTGTCTTCATCTTTAGAACCGGCACCTTCTACTCCACCGTTATCTTCACGATAGATTGCACCAACACCGAAAGGTCCGATGTCAAAGTCAGCACCAACGTTCCATACTTTACGGTCATCAGAGTTAACAGCTGCAACAGCATCCGCACCGTTTTCACCGTGTGAATAACCACCACCAAGGATCATACCAACATTGTTGAATTGACCTTCGTAACGAACAGCCGCCTCGTAAGTTTCGTCAACTGTATCTTCAACATTATTTGTACCAATACCAGCCAATGAATCAGCTGCATCTGTATCAGGTGAGAAAGACACACCAGCTTGGAAACCGTTCAGGATTGGTGACAAATAAGTGATTTTGTCTGATTTACCTGATGGGTCCATATCATAGTCGATACCGCTACCATTAACAGCAGCCGCTCCAAGAAGAGCACCAGTAAGAACTGTATAGTTTACTGGTTGTACATACTGACGGATACCGTCGATGTTAGAGTCTGCAGAAGGCGCAGCAACTTGTAGCAAGTAACCAGCACCGTCTTCAGCACCAACATTGAAACGACCCCAGCCGCCTGACATATAGATGTATGATTCGTCAACTGAGAAGTTATCGCCAAATGTTAGTGTATCACCAGCATCAACTGTGCCATCGCCATCAGCGTCAGTCAAAGTTGATTGCGTTGCATCAGCATTCACTTCGATATGCGCACCAACTGTTAGACCATTGTCCAAAGTTGTTTCGCCGCCGAAATGTACTTCTGTGTCACGGATAAAGTCAACATCGCTAGCTTCAGTACCAGCAGTTTCGTCTTGGTCTACGTACGCGCCGTAGCCTTTAAAATAACCACCGAGTTCAAGTTTAACTTGAGCCGCAGCGGGGTTAGCGATCATTGCCAATCCGGCAATAGCAGCTGTGCTTAAAAGTAGTCTTTTCATTATCATTCCTCCAATTTTTCAAAACAGATGACAATTTGTTGAATAAATTTGATACGAAAGGATCCGAATCAAATATCCGCCATACCAGCGAATAAGATCAAATATACGCGAGTATTATGAGTCGTCAACGCCAAGATTCGTAAATTTGTCACATTTTTTTAAAAGCGTTGTATTTTTGCAACAATCAAAAACATCACGCGGATACAACAATTTAAATCAAAACTCCCGCGCCGCACTGTCACTAACCGTCACTATAATGTCCCTTGAGGCCAAACGCTATGCATGATAATTAAAAAGCATAACGATATATTTAAAGGACAGCCATGAATAATCTTCGTATCTCATTATTAGTGTTTTCAACCTGCGCCGTGGCGCTGAGCGCTTGTAGCGGATCAGGCATAAAAAGCGAAGCCAAATATCCCACTGGCGCGGCGCGTGACGGCACAGACGCCAACGCCATCTATGATAAACCCGCCAGCATCATGGGCGAAGGCGGCTTGTTTGGCCTGAACAAAAAGAAAGAGGGCGAAGATTTATCTGGCATCACGGTCAACGCTTATCTATGGCGCGCCGCATTGGATACGGTGTCCTTTATGCCCCTCGCCAGCGCCGATCCATTCGGCGGCGTAATCCTCACCGATTATTACACCGACGAAAATGCGCCCAATGAACGCTTTAAACTCAATGTTTTTGTGTTGAGCAAACAACTGAAATCCGATGGTATTCAGGTGCGTGTCTTTAAACAAGTGCGCGGCAAAGGCGGCTGGAACGATGTTGAGGCCCCTGCGGAAATGGCGCGTCAATTGGAAGATTCGATCCTCACTCGCGCCCGTCAACTCCGCGTTGCAAATCTGGACGATTAAGAGCTGATGTTTCCCGTTTATGTAATTTCGTTGGCCGACGAACAACTCCGTAAAACCGCAATCAAAAACCATCTCGAAGAGCGTGGCTTTGAATGCGAATTTTTCGATGCGGTGGATGGACGGCAAATGGATGTGCTGAGCCATCCTGGTTATGACGGCCCGCGCCGCATGGCTGCACATGGGCGGCACTTAAAAGGCGGTGAGCTGGGCTGTATTCTCTCTCACCGTGGCATTTACCAAAAAATTCTTGATGAAGGGCACGAACATGTTTTTGTCATCGAAGACGATGCCCGTTTTGACGCCGACACCAAAGAAGTGCTCGAAAGCTTCCTCGCCAAAAATATCCCCTATGACATGGTGCGCTTATTAGGCAGCGAAAAAGTCGCACGCGGTAAACACCGTAAAATCCTACCACTATATAAAGGCCATCACCTCGTGCGCCTGCGCACCTCCCCTGGCGGCACACACGCCACACTGGTAAGCCGCACAGGCGCCAAGAAGCTCTTAGAATCCACCCAAAAATTCGCCTTCCCCATTGATACAATTTTGGGCCGCGCATGGGAAACCGGCGTAGATTGGTATTCCATCCAACCCGGTTTAGCCGTGCAGGATCTCGATTTCGAATCCGCCATCGGCGACGATCGTCACGATAAAACCAATCCCCTAAATGGCGTAGCAAAATTAAAATTCAAACTCACCCGTTTGCGTTTTAAAATTGCAGAAGCCCTCGGCAAAGCGCGGGTATATTGGGGCAACTATTGGAACGATAAAGCGGTGGCGAAAAACCACCACCAAACACCCCCACCTTGATCCTCCCCCTGAGGGGGAGGAATATGTAAGCTTAGTGAATGTAATGAACTTAGCTGAAATCAGGAGGGGGTGTTCGATAATAAGAATATTTACATTCAAATACCCTCTGTGCAACCCTGTGCCTCTGTGGTAAAAAACTTTATGAGCACAGAAAAATATAACATTGCCGAATCCGAAGCCAAGTGGCGCAAAGCATGGAACGAGCGCAAATGCTTTGAAGTCACCGAAGACACCACCAAAGACAAATATTACGTCCTTGAGATGTTCCCCTACCCATCAGGGCGCATCCATGTCGGCCATGTGCGCAATTACACCCTCGGCGATGTGGTGGCGCGATATCGCCGCGCACGTGGCTTTAACGTCCTGCGCCCAATGGGATGGGATGCGTTTGGCCTGCCCGCCGAAAATGCTGCGATTGAACGCGGCGCTCATCCCTCCGATTGGACAATCTCCAATACCGCTGAAATGCGTGAGCAGCTCCAATCCATGGGTCTTGCCATTGATTGGAGCCGTGAGATCACCACTTGCAAACCCGATTATTATCGCCACGAACAAGCCATGTTTCTTAAATTTTTGGAACGCGGCATCGCATACCGCAAGGAATCCATGGTCAATTGGGATCCCGTCGATAACACCGTGCTGGCGAATGAACAAGTCGTAGACGGCAAAGGCTGGCGCACAGGCGCACCCGTGGAACGCCGCAAGCTCAACCAATGGTTTCTAAAAATCACCGACTACGCCGATGAATTGATCGACGATCTCGACAAACTCGACCGCTGGCCCGAAAAAGTGCGCATCATGCAGGAAAACTGGATTGGCCGCTCTAAGGGTTTACAATTTAAATGGGATATCGTCGGAAAAGACGAACAAATCGAAGTCTACACCACCCGCCCAGATACACTCTTCGGCGCGTCTTTCCTCGCGCTGGCTTCCGATCACCCGATGGCACAAGAATTGGGCACAGACAAAGACGGCTTTGACGCGTTTATCAAAAAATGCCAAGCCATCGGCACATCTGAAGCCGCCATCGAACAAGCCGAAAAGCTAGGATTTGATACAGACCACACAGCAACGCACCCTCTCTTAAAACGCGAAGTGCCCGTCTATATCGCCAATTTCGTGCTCATGGATTACGGCACAGGCGCAGTCTTCGGCGTACCCGCCCACGACCAACGCGATTTCGATTTTGCCAATAAATACGACCTTTCCATCACCCGCGTCATTTCCGATGGTCAAGACGATGAACTCACCGAAGCCTATACAGGTGAAGGTACTCTTATCAATTCCGGCATATTGGATGGCAAAGACATCGCCTCCGCCAAAGAACTGATCATCCAAAAATGCGAAGAAGACGGCTCTGGCTTCGGCACAACCCAATACCGCCTCCGCGATTGGGGTGTGAGCCGCCAGCGTTATTGGGGCTGCCCTATCCCCATCATTTATTGCGATGATTGCGGCCCATTGCCTGTGCCCGAAGATCAACTCCCCGTCGAACTCCCCAAAGATATTAGCTTCGATAAACCCGGCAACCCGCTTGTTCACCATCCCACATGGAAAAACACGACCTGCCCCAAATGCGGGCAACCCGCCACCCGCGAAACGGATACATTCGATACATTCTTCGAATCCAGCTGGTATCAATTCCGCTATTGCGATCCGCACAATGACTCCGCGCCAGTAGGCAAAGACAAAGCCAATTACTGGATGCCCAAAGGCGCAACCGTGGAGCAATATATCGGCGGCGTAGAACACGCCGTGCTCCACCTTTTATACGCGCGTTTTTTCACCAAAATCATGCGCGATTGCGGTTATGTCGATTGCGATGAGCCCTTCATGGGATTATTCACCCAAGGCATGGTCACGCATGAAACTTACAAAGACGCAAACGGCAAATGGATAACGCCGATTGAATATGAAGCACTTGTCGATAAATCCACCGCCAAAGTCGGCCCCTCCATTAAAATGTCGAAATCCAAGAAAAACGTCATCGACCCCGAAGATATCCTCAAAACTTATGGTGCAGATGCGGCGCGGCTATTCATCCTCTCCGACTCCCCGCCCGAACGGGATCTCGAATGGACAGAAAGCGGCATCGAAGGTGCATGGCGCTTCATCAATAAATTGCATCGTATTGTCATGGATTACCAGCAACACATCCCCGCCCACGATACTCCCAAGCCCACGCATTTCGCTGATGATATTAACGAACTGCGTAGCGCCGCCCACAAAACCATTAACGGCATCGCCAAAAGCATTGACGATTTCGCCATGAACAAAGTGGTCGCGCAAATCCGTGAACTATCCAACCTCATCGCCTCCCCCAAACAAGCCGAAAATTACGTCAAGCTTGATGGCGGCGCATGGGCAATTCGGGAGACGCTGGAAATTCTCATTAAGCTCTTTAACCCCATGATGCCGCATCTAGCCGAAGAACTTTGGAGCGCACTTGGGCATAATACATTGCTCGCTGATGAACCGTGGCCAGTCGCGGATGAAAGCCTGCTGGTCGATGACACCGTCACCATCGGCGTTCAAGTCAACGGCAAAGTCCGCGCAACCATCACCCTGTCGCCCGACGCCAACGAGTCAGAAGCCCGCGAAGCCGCTCTCGGACAAGATAACGTCAAAAAAGCCATGGATGGCAAACAGGTGCGAAAATTCATCTACGTCCCCGGTAAAATCGTCAATGTCGTCGCGGGTTAGACAAAGTTTATCGTCACGCACATCCCAAATAAAATGATAAAATTTTAAAGATCTCATCAACAGAACGCAGTATTTGTGATCTTGCAACTTTTATCCGCCCATAAGAAACGGCGCGATGCTTTTGGGCTTGCGCCTTGAACATAACAACGCCACCCAGCCCTAAGGCTGAGAGGCGACACACATAACCGCAGTGTCTAGAATGCCGCTTATGACAGGGGTTACTAAGCCCCCAGACCAACAAAGTTGATCCGAGCTAACCTTAAATGGGGAGGGTAAAATTACAAAGGGAAAAGTTAAGATAGGAATAATAAGCCACTTTTAAAACAAACATGTGCTATACAAAAGAAAGGTTTACCCCTAATTTTAACGCACTGGAGATTTTAAATGGAGAGGCAAAGTGCTGAAGCTCATAGAGATTACAGGCAAGCTAACGAAAAATTCGATTACTTCTTAACAACCGTTACAATAGCAATGTGTGGCTATTTGGTGCAGATATATGATGCTAGCGGCTTAAGAAATTTTGATGTTGTAAGCATTCTTGGGGCGAGTTCCATTTGCCTATTTTTAGCCTCCATACTTTGTGGCTTTCACCGTATGGAAAAACTCATTCAAGCTAAACGCAAAAACTATGATTACCTCAGAGCAAGTGAGCGAATAGGTGATATAAGCAGAAGCGCCGCATCAGGGGAAACTGTGCTGTTTAATGGTGAGCCTGCAGATAAAAATAAAATACTTAGTGAAATAGAAAAATGTGATGAACGTGTCGCAAGCCTTACTAAAGAAATGAATGACAAAGGCGGTAGTGCAGAATGGCTCTATAAAGTCAGAAATAACACGCTTCTTCTAGGTATGGCTCTTCAGTTTCTCACTCAAATATTATCTGGCATATTGTAATTATTACAAAATGATTGGGCATAGTATAAAAATACCGTAAATGATGCTTAGATTTCAATACGAACCTTATTATCGCCTTATTACGGCTTGGCCAATTCTCTGAAAATGGCAGGGGCGACAGGATTTGAACCTGCGACCTACGGTTTTGGAGACCGTCGCTCTACCAGCTGAGCTACACCCCTACAAGTACATTTTAGCCGTACATTCATACGTTTTATTGTGGCATTTGGCAAGGGGTGATTGAATAAACTGAATTGGCTGGTGAGAATGGATATTTTATCATGCGACTTTTTGGGCAAAGGCTTTAACGGATATCGCATCCCAGCTCGTTCATCAATTTAATAAAATCGGGAAAGCTGGTATTAATGGGCGTGGAATCGTCAATTGTGATTGGGCTCTGCGTAACGCTACCCAATATTAAAAAGCTCATGGCGATACGATGATCAAGCGCGGTTTCGATTGAAGCGCCGCCACTGGGCGCGTGGCCATCGCCGCGGATCGTCAAGCTGTCTTCACCCATATCCAAGGACACGCCACAAGCGCGCAAACCGTTGCTGACCATTAAAAGACGATCGCTTTCTTTAACGCGCAATTCCCGCAAACCCGTCATACGCGTTGTGCCTTTTGCGCACGCACACACCATAGCGAGGATAGGAAACTCATCAATCATCGAGGGCACGCGTTCGGGCGGCACATCAATAGCGTTAAGCGCGCCTGTGCCCCTTGCGCGAATGGTGGCAACAGGCTCACCACATTCAATACGGTTGTTCAAAAATTCGATATCCGCACCCATTTCTTTGAGCGTGGTGTAAAACCCAATGCGTGTCTCATTGATGCACACCGTACCGATAGTCACTTCTGAGCCCTCATTTAATATAGCAGCGGCCACGGCAAAAGCAGCAGAGGAGGGGTCGGCTGGCACATCAACGGCGCAAGGTTGTAACTCTTGTTGCCCGACCACGCTGATCGCTTTTCGGCCATCGCCCAAATCTTTGACATCAACGTCAACACCGAAATGGCGCAGCATGTTTTCCGTGTGATCGCGCGTGGGCTTGCCTTCTATCACTGTTGTAGTGCCACGTGCATTTAATCCCGCGAGCAAAATAGCCGATTTCACTTGCGCCGATGCCACGGGTAATTCGTATTCGATTGAGAGCGTGTCTTGCGTGCCCTTGACCGTGAGGGGCAATTTATCACCGTCCGTGGCTTGGAATGTCGCGCCCATCATCTCAAGCGGGGTTATAACGCGTTGCATTGGGCGTTTGGACAATGACTGGTCACCTATAAACGTCGCAGTAATGTCATGCCCGCCAACCAAGCCCATCAACAAACGTGTCGACGTGCCGCTATGGCCCATATCAAGATCAAGTTTTGGGGACTTCAATCCACCAACACCCACGCCAAAAATACGCCATAAACCGTCGCTGCCTTGTTCGATCGTTGCGCCCATAGCCCGCATCGCCGCCGCAGTGCAAAGCACGTCTTCGCCTTCGAGAAGGCCGCTAATCATGGTTTCGCCAATGGTAATCGCGCCAAACATAAGCGCGCGGTGAGAGATGGATTTATCGCCCGGAATTTTGATATGCCCGATTAATGGGGCATCAATTTTATGGGAGGTAGCGGATGAGGCATTTTCATTTATCATGCCATAGAAAATAACGCGCTGCGCAGCGCAAGGCAATCATTTTTATCGTGGGGCTATTTGTCGAAATAATCGAGCTTGCCATTATAATCTTTGGCAAAGGCGATAAAATCTTTCGCTGGAATAGGGCGGCAATAACGGAATCCTTGCACTTCATCACACCCCTCATCAAGCAAGAATTGCTCATGCTCTTTTGTTTCCACACCTTCAGCGATGACATTCAAATTGAGCGAGCGCCCAAGTGCGATAATCGTACGGGCAATAGACGCATCATCAGGATTATTGAGCGCGTTGCGAATAAAGCTTTGGTCAATTTTTAAGCGATCAATAGGGAATTGACGCAAATACGATAACGAAGAATACCCTGTCCCAAAATCGTCAATCGCCAGCTCTACACCAATAGCATGGAGGTTTTGCAGCGTTTGGATCGTATGTTGAATATCATCCATAAACACGCTTTCTGTCACTTCCAATTCAAGCTTATGCGGATCTATACCCGTGTTATTTATGACTTCCTGCGTAAAGCCGCAAATATCACTTTGTGAGAATTGCGCTGCAGATACGTTGACCGCGATGCGAATATCAAGATCATGATCAAGCTGCCAACTGCGCGCCATTTCGCAGGCCGTTTGGGTGACCCATTCACCAATAGGAACGATCAGACCAGATTGTTCAGCCACGGGAATAAACTCACCAGGTGATATAAATGTACCGCCTTCTTTACTGTTATTGGGCTTATACCAACGAAGCAATGCTTCCGCACCAATGATTTTTCCTGTTCTTAAATTCAATTGCGGCTGGTAATACAGGTCTAATTGTTGGTGTTCCATCGCATCACGAAGATCACGCAGCATTTGAAAACGCGCCTGAACGGCAATGTCGAAATCTTCGGAATATTCTTTAATCCTGTCGCGTCCCTCTTCTTTGGCGCGGTTTAGCGCAATATCAGCGTTTTTCAAAACCTGATCTGGCTCAATGCCATCATCGGGGAAGGTCGATACCCCAATGGACGCGCGCACTTGAAACGATTCATTGAACACTTTAAACGGCTCATTGCGCAGAACATAATGAACACTCTCGGCGACATCGCGAGCAGAATTAAGATCAGTTGAGAGTTGCATCAAAATGGCATATTCATCCTCGCCCAGCTTGGCAACAATTGCGTTATCGGGCAACGCAGTGCGCAAGCGCTTTGCTACGCCGCGTAAAATAGCATCGCCCACATTATGTCCCATGGAATCATTGATATCTTTGAAATGATCGAGATCAATAGTCACAACGGCGAAACGCTCCACCGATCCATCTTGGTTTTGCTGCGCTTTTTCGCTGAGATTTTGGAGGAACAATGTACGGTTTGGCAGGCCAGTACGAGTATCGTAATAAGCAAGTTTGTGTATTTTATCTTCTGCCGCGCTTTTCATTTGCGTCAGATTTTGTGAGTTTTGCTTTATTAATTTTTGCGCCAGATCAATAGCACTACCAATTTCATCTCGTCTATCATAAGGGTTGTCAGGAATTTTTGGGTTTTCAGGATTGCGGAAGGCAGCTAAAAGATTATCGCGCATAAACAACATCGGCTCCAACAACCAGTAACCCAGTGCAATCATTAAAACTGTTGTCACAAATAACGACATAAACAGCATAATGGTGATTGTTTCCATCACAAATTGTCCTATTTCACCCTGAATGTCTGCAGCGCTCAGTTTCGCTGCAATATAATAAGGGCGTTTAAGATCTCCAGCATTATAAATAGTTTCATATGTGCCAGTTTCAGGAACATAGGAGGAGCGATTCATGCTCTCCATTTTAACAGTGGCAATTTTAGCGGAAGAACCGAAAGAACGCAAAAATTCAGTTTCGTACGAATAAATGCTAATGCCGCGTATGCTGGTAGTGTTAAAAAGCAGTTCTGCTTGTGTTTCGTTCAATGGGACTTCGCGCACATTCGCCTTAGCGTCAAGTGTCACAGCCAAAGCTCCACGTGCCGATTCACGCAAATTCTCAATCAAACGTTCTTTATATGCCGGCATAGTGCCAAAATTTAAAATAAGGGTCTGTACCAATAAAATCGTCATAAATACAGCCGCGGCGATACGCCAGCTTAATCGGCTTTTCCAGATTTGCCCTGAAGATCGCCCAAAAATGGCGCGATGTATAGCATTTGATGAAAGGGTTTTTTGATTCAACTGTTCGCTCGTGTAATAGCTTGGTACGGATGTACCTGTGGTTTTAGGTAACTCTAGAGGCGCTGTTTTTGAAAAAGATTTCATATTTTGATATGCCATTCTAACAGATGATGCACCGCTATAAAATATCTTCATTCAACTTTTTCGAATATTTTATGCACTACGCCAATTCGCCCCTACATATTCATTTTACTGTTAAAATGCTTAATAGGGCTTTAATTTAAATTATAAATGGCACCATTTTTGAAAGCGTCTATTAACGGGGAAATACCACGGCATACATGGCATAATATGTGTCACCGCTCCCGCTAATTGAATAAAAGCAACCTTCGTGGAATCCATCGACTTCTACTGCCCTTCCCGATTGCTGACCAGGATAATTCATGAGTGTATGATAACCATCTAAGAATGCGCTTGGAAAAGTATAAGACGAATTGCCTGGAGAAATATATTGATTAGTTATAGGTGTTATATATGCAGGAGGTTCTCCATCAGTGTTAACGATATTCAATTTATTATTAATCTCAATGCATACTTGCCTAGGAACATTAACCACCATTATATGCTCGGCTCCTGTACCAGCGCCGCTGGTTCCTATGCCTTCAATTCTGTCAGCGAGTATCATAATTTCATCGCTGCCTACAGGTTCTTGTAATTCTTTAGGACGCTCTAAATATGAAACACCTCCGCCATCAGGATGGAAGACTTGGCATTGCGTATTTGAACCATCGCCATATTGATTATCTGCAGAGGCATTCGTTCGGCTTACGTGCCAGTACCGTATTGAATAATCGTCACAACGACCAGAAAGTGTTAATCTTTGAACGGCTGTTCTTATGCTAACAGCATGCTGTAGTATTTGTGTAATAACCATTTCTCTTTTTTCTCTAGAGACGTCTTCTCCGCTATTTCTTGTTGAATTGGTAACGGCATAAGATAATGTTGCAAATAACGCTACAGCGATGAGGATTAAAAACAGAACATTTCCGTTTTGATTGTAATTGTGATGGAACTGATTCCGAGGCATATCTTTCAACTTTATTAGTACGCTCTAAATAATCAATGAAAATCCATGGATTAAATAGCAGATTTAATTTTGATGCATCCGTTTAATCATGTCTAGCAGATTAACCGACAAAGTTAAATAATATAACATTTATATTATATTTTACTAATATTTTAGCGGTTTACGGCAATGGAGCACGGCTTTCTGATCGTTATTTAACGTGCATGCAAACAATGTATCGTCACCGCCAACGCGAATTTTAAGCTTTTTGTGCAAATTCTGGGCGCTCATCGGAAAATTACGTACTGTTATGTTTGCAGGATTGGGTAGGATGTTCGAAGCTTTTACTGGATATGCCGCAATAATTTCAAAACTGCGCCCTGGAAATGTGTCCAACCGATTTTGATGTGTGTACAGATGTGTATGAGGATGAAGTTTGTGTATATCATAATAAGTGGCGATGGTGTTAAAGCCTCCGCTTTTTAAAAAAGCCGCGCATGGCTCATATAAATATTTTAAAGGCGCAGAAAGTGAAGCTTTGGCGGCGTTTTCATCGTTCAAAGTAAAGGCGATTTGTGCAACTATCTGGCCATCACCGCTGATTTGCGTCGGTTTTATGATCGGGTCATTACAAATTTCGGGGCGTATAATGAATAAAAGCTCTTTGCAATCGCCTTGGAAATCCAAAATATGCACTTCATGGACATGCCCGCCTAATAATCTTATGCTTTGCGTGATATCCAACATAGGTGATGCTTTGAGCATGATTTGCCCTGATTTTACCAACAGTTCAGGCAATAAGTCCAAAATATCAGGAGAGCAATCTTCAAGAAGAAATTTGCCCTTATGCAATTGATCGCGCCGCTGTGGGTCGATCATGATCCAATCGGCGCTGGGCATAGTTTTTACGAATTGTTCCGCAGGCATGGCAAAGGCCTCGAATTGTACAATATTCATACATCGCGCATTATGCGATAAAATTTCAGCAGCGCAGATGTTTTGATCTACGGCGATTGTCTTCTTAAACAATGGCGCGGCGGTTAAAACATCGACCCCAGCGCCGCCCGTAAGATCAACCAACATTTCACCGCTCATTATTGATGCCTTATAGTGCGCCGTAGCCAAAGATGAGGCTTGCTCAACAATATCGGCGGGTGGGTATATTATTCCGTCAATATCGCCCCATTGCGGCATTTTCTTCGCCGCTTTTTGTCTGGCGCGAATTTGATCAAGGATAAGGGGGTAATTGTCTCTGGCAAAAGCGGGCGGTTTTTTAAGCGCAAGCGCCGCCACATTATCGCCCGCATCGTCGCGAATAAATTTTTGGATTTGCGCATTCATCAAGCTTTGCCAATTCATATTTTATACGCTACACATATGGAATGAAATTTACACTCCCCAAATGGTATGATTTGCATACTCATGTGCGACAAGATGAATTATTGGCGCCGATTATTGCGTCCCAAATCGCGATGGGATGCGCGGGTATATTGGCGATGCCTAACACAAAACCACCTGTCGCCAAAGTGTTTGAGGAAGATGCGCTGGCCTGTCGTAGCATCGTATCCTATGCGCAAGCGATCAATGATGCGGGCGGCGCGGATTTTCAAGATGTGATTATTCCCCTCTATCTTACGCAGGATACAAACGCCAATATGATCGCAAAAGGTGCGGCAAAAGGCGTTCTAAGAGCCGCAAAATACTATCCACCCCACGGCACAACAGGCGCAGATTTTGGCTATCCGTTCGAAAATTTCATGGATAATGGAGTTTTTGCAGCACTCCAAGATCATGGCGTGACGCTGTGTATTCACGGAGAGCAGCACGCGATGGCGGGAGAGGCGTATTTTACCGCCACAAGCAACGCCGAGGATGTGTTTTATCGTGAGCAAATGCCGCGTTTGATCGCGCGCTTTCCAAAAATGCGCGTTGCATGCGAACATGTTACCACCAAAACCGCCGCTGATTTTGTACAAGAAGCAGGCGCGAATGTGGCGGCTTCGATAACACCGCAACATTTGCTCTATACAATCGGGGATTTATTACAGGGTCTAAAATATCATCTTTATTGCCTGCCGCTTTTGAAATTTGCGCAAGATCGTGAGGCGTTACGCCACGCAGTTATGCGCGCCGATAATACAAAATTTTACGCGGGAACGGATTCGGCGGCGCATACAATCAAAGCAACGCCATGCGGATGCGCAGCGGGATGCTTTACGGGCGGCATAGCCCCGCAACTTTATGCGCAGGCCTTTGAAGAAGCAGGTGCGGATATGGCAGACGCAAAAACGCAAGAAATTTTCAAAAACTTCCTATGCTATAATGGGAGTAATTTTTATAGCCTCGCCGATGCAAAAGGCACATTCACACTGGAAAAAACACCGCAAATCATTGCGCCATTACATACTGAAATCGGTGATATAACGCCGTTGCCACTCGGCCTCGGTCACACCAAAATTCCGTGGACTTTAACGCTATAAGAGCAAATAACTATTTACCGCTAATCATTGTTAAAAACCGCATCTGCGCCGCTTGATCATCCTTCAACACGCCCGTAAATGTAGTGGTCACGGTCGAAGACTGGCGCTTTTTCACACCGCGGATCGACATGCATTGATGATCCGCATCAATATAAACCGCAACGCCTTTGGGCGCTAAGTTGTCTTCGATGCATTTGGCTATCAAGGTGGTCATGTTTTCTTGGCTCACCAGACGTTTAGAGAAAATATCGACAATACGCGCAAGCTTTGAAATACCGACCACTTTTTCATTGGGCCAATATGCAACATGTGCAACGCCATTAATGGGCACCATGTGATGTTCGCAATGGCTTGTAAATTCAATGTCTTTGACCAATACAATATCATCGAAATTTTCGATATCGCCAAATGTACGGGAGAGTTCTTTCGCCGCGTCTTGCGCATAGCCTTCGAAGAACTCATCGTAAGCTTGCACCACGCGTTTGGGCGTATCAACAAGCCCTTCGCGCTGTGGGTCTTCTCCGATATAGCGCAGCAGGACGCGAACAGCCTCCTCGGCTTCTTTGCGGCTTGGTTTTTCGTCATTGCTCATATTGACGATTTTGGATGAAACCATTTGAAAAATCCTTTCGTTTCGTGTTTTCTAAACACTTATGCTGGGTTTTTCCAGTAAAAAAGGAAAAAATATGCCTGAAATTAAGCTTTACAATTCTTTGACTCGTAAAAAAGAGGTTTTTAAACCCCTCGATCCCGCGCATGTGAAGCTCTACGCATGTGGGCCTACGGTCTATAGCTATGCGCATATTGGCAATGGCATGATGGCGGTGGTGTTTGATGTGCTCAATCGTGTGCTAAAATCAATTTATCCCAAAGTGACCTATGTATCCAACATCACCGATATAGAAGATAAAATCATTATTGCGAGCCGTGAAACAGGGGAGCCGATTGATGTGCTCACGCGTAAATATGAACGAATTTATAACGAAGATATGGCGGTTTTAGGGTGCGCAGCGCCAGATGTTCAACCGCGCGCCACGCAGCATATAACTGAAATGATCGCGTTAATTGAAACGCTGATCGAAAATGATAACGCCTATGAGGCCGATGGGCATGTTTTATTTCATGTTCCGTCTTTCCCCAAATATGGCGGACTTTCTGGACGCTCACGTGATGAACAAGTCGCAGGCTCACGAGTCGAAGTTGCATCGTACAAAAAAGACGCTGCCGATTTTGTTTTGTGGAAACCATCATCGGGCGATGAGCCAGGTTGGAAAAGCCCTTGGGGTTTTGGTCGCCCAGGGTGGCATATTGAATGTAGCGCGATGGCGGAAAAGCATCTCGGTTTGCCGTTTGATATTCACGGCGGCGGCGCGGATTTAAAATTCCCGCATCACGAGAACGAAATTGCGCAAAGCTGCTGTGCACATGGTAGCAATGATTTAGCGGCATTTGCGCGGGTATGGGTGCATAACGGATTTATCACCGTCGATGGACAGAAAATGTCCAAATCGCTGGGCAATTTTTTGCTGGTGCACGATTTAATTCAAGATTACGCAGGCGAGGTTTTGCGTTTCACCATTCTCACCTCGCATTATCGCCAGCCCATGGATTGGTCGGATAGTAAGCTCGCGCAAAGCCAAAAGCAGCTCGATAAATTCTACAGCCGCCTCAATGAAATGATCGATATGACTGCAGAGGATGCGGCTGTACCCGCTGGCATCATGGCGGCGCTCTGTGATGATTTGAACACGCCGCAAGTGATAGCGGAGCTGAATGTTTTGCTAAAAATGCCCAATTCCCCCGCGCTCAAGGGCGCATTATTGGCGGCGGGCAATATTTTGGGCATTTTCCAAAGTGACGCCAAACAATGGTGCGGGTTTGGATGTGACGATGACGCGGCGATTGATGCGCTGTTAACCGAACGCGATGCCGCCAAATCCAACAAAAACTTCGCCCGCGCCGATGAAATTCGTGATGAACTCGCGATCAAAGGGATTGAAATTATTGACACGCCCAAAGGCGCAAAATGGCGGAAGGTTTAACGCAAACTAACGCACAATAAGAACTTTGTAGAAGGTAAACGCACCAGAAGGCGGAGAAGCATCTCCCTCAATGCACCCACTATTGAGGTTCGTATAATTATCACTTGCAGGAGAAGCTTCTCCCATATTTGCACCTGATGTGGCATAAGTTCCTATGAATTTTACATCTATTGTGCGTCCTGCACTATTCCCAGCATCGACAAATGCTGTTCCATCGGCTTTACCATGATGGGTCATTTTATTGATTTCTTTACAAAGCTGCTCTTTTATATAGGGCAAAACAATCAGGAGTTCACGGCAATTGCCGCTTCCATCAATACAATTTGATGCGCCCCCAAGAGCGCTTATGCCTATCCCCGTTACCCAGTTTGTTCCCGAAATCAACCACTGATTATAGTAATTATTCGCGCTAAATGAATTATCAAGCCATTCTGGCGCAGGCTTAAGATATGATAAGCCACCTCCGCTCGGATGAAAAATTTTACACACATCATCGGTGCAATTTGGATTTCCATACCCACTTACAATCGAATTTTCAAAACTGATCTCCGTATCGCTATAACCGCGTAATTTGATTTGCGCAACGGCGTTAGCGACTGTGTTCGCATATTCAATAATTTCACCCGCATAGAGCTTGGCGCGGTCTTCATTCAAACCCTGTGTACCGCCACGATTGCCCTGCGATACAGCAAATGAGAGCGCGGCAAGCATCGCCACCGCGATGAGGATATAAAATAAAACATTGCCCGATTGGCTATCATAAGAAGTTTTGCGTTTAGCCTTGCTCATATAAAAAATTATACAGCAATTCAAATATCTGTGCGGAATTTTTTAAAATCTTTTTCGCAGGATTTGGGAATATGCGCGTCAATGGTCTTAACACCTTTATCGATAAGGGTGAGCACAACGGGACGACCAGAGCCAATCTCGATATTATTCATCATCCCGATTCCCAACACAGGGCGTATGAGCGCGTCTCCTGCGTTGATGGATTTTTCCACCGCAAAACGTTTGGCTTGCTCGGCTTCGCTCAAACTCGCGGCGGGTTTGATCTTCCCGTCTTTGTCAAGCCATTCAAAACTGTAAAGTGATTGGCTCCAGCTTTTTAAAAGCTTGGATGCATCGAGCGTAACACTGATATATTTATCAGGGTTTGTGATGACGGATTTACTATCCTTAAATGAAATGCTATGAATATCAACCATACATCATTTATAAAATAAAAATGTAAAAAAGCCAATAAGATATTATGACAGGTTTATAAAAAATGAGCACGACTCCTAATCCCTTAATACCCGAAACCATAATTGTTGACTCGCATGCCGATGGCGTAAAATGCGATGGCGGCGGCGGCGCGTTGGGGCATCCTTTGGTGTGGTATAGCTTTGATGGACAGAGCCAAGTCGAATGCGGCTATTGCGATCGATTATTTGTGAAAGAAAATTAAGCGCCTACTCAATTACATAGCGGTCGCGCCCCGCGTCTTTGGCTTTATACAGGGCTTTATCAGCGCGCTGAAATAAATCCTCGACATTCACATCCTCCTCAGCATTGAATTGCGCCATACCAATGCTAGAGGTAACGTGCAGCGTCTCTTTATCGCTCCCCGCCTTAAGCGCAATAGCGTTATCCCGTAGCATGTGCAGAATTTTATCCGCAACGATCTTAGCCTGATCAATGGATGTTTCCGGCAGCAAAACGGCAAATTCCTCGCCGCCCACACGCCCGAAAGTGTCTTCGCTACGCAAAGAATCACCAATCATTTTCGCGGATGATTTTAATACCTCGTCCCCAGCTTGATGTCCATATGTATCATTTACTGATTTAAAATGATCAAGATCAAGCACCATAAGCGTGGTTGCGCGATCATGCCGCTTAGCACGTTTAAATTCCTTATGCACAGCTTGATAAAACGCCCAGCGATTAGCGATCCCTGTCATAGGGTCGGTGGATGCCAATTTCTCCAATGTTTCTGAATATGCACGCACCTTGTCCACCAAAGGGCGGAAGATCAAAAATGCTTCAATCAAAATAACCATTAAAATGGAAATAATTGCGATTTGCTGAACACCGACCAAATTATTCATTCTTCGATCTGCATCTCGTTCATATGCTTTTACCGCAAGCTTAAGAGATTCATGCAACGGCACGACCGCGAAGCTATAAGCGCGAATATATAATTCATGCCCTTCATGCAATTCTTCAGCAGGTAGCGCTAAAATCTCACGTACGTTCGATATATAATCGCGCATTTTATCATTCAATTTTTCTGGCTCTTCAAAATATACCCTGTAAGCATTTGACGGCAATGCCGAAGGAATGCGCATGGTTTTGCTGCCCATCGTTAACCCTTCGTGTGATTGTTCTAAAATATCAATCATAGCGCTTAAGTTTTGGCGTGTGATATCATCATGCGGGTTCGCCGCAAGTTTTGATAAATAAAGCGTTGAGCGTTGCGAAAGAGTGTCTTGACGACCAGCATAACCGATAACCCTTGCAACGCTCTCTTGCTCCGTAATAACGTGTTCCACCACAAAATGAGCGCCCAGTGACATCCCTGCTATCAAAGTTAGTGCAACAATATAGCCTACGGTGAGCACCTTAATCGGCTTTTTCATTGTCAGTATTTGAAGAAACGTCTGTATTTTTATCATTTACAATCCAATAAGCATTTATTATTTATGTTTATGATATATAATTTTTTTGCGTAAATAACTACATAAGATATATTTAATAATTATATAGCACAGTATGAACAACAAATCTCTATCCACTTTTTTTTGGCTTGGCGTCCCTCTTTTGATTGTGGTAGCCCAGCTTTTTATTGAATTATTTGCGCCCGAGGCCATCTTAGGCGAATTGCATTCAGAATCAGGCCCACATGAATTTATTGAATTTATATTTATTGGCGCAGCATTTTTTGTAGCACTCTCAATTTTTCCAAAGCTGCGCTGGTCCTCGCATAAATGGTTGTGCGTCTGGATTGGTATAGCCGCGCTATGCTGTTTTTATGTGGCCGGCGAGGAGATTAGCTGGGGGCAGCATTTGTTAAAATGGTCAACGCCAGAATATTGGAAACATATCAATGATCAACATGAAACCAATTTGCACAACACTTCAAGCTGGCTCGATCAAAAGCCACGTTTGATTTTATTAATCGGTGTGGTCACGGGGGGGCTGATAATCCCTGCGCTGAAAAAATGGCGACCACAATGGGTTCCAGCGCGGTTCGAGGTCATTTATCCGCCAGCGATATTGGGCGTAACCGCGGCGTGCGCGGTGAGTGCGAATTTGGTGGATAAAATTTTTGAAACCCTCAGCGATGCGCCATTGCTTTCGCGCGGCAGTGAGGTCGAAGAATTATATTTATTTTATTTCGTATTGCTGTATTTGGTAATTTTACGTCGCCGCGTTTTGCATCAAAAGGCTTGACCATTCGCCGACAATGAGGGTTTCACGTAAAACCAGCCCAGCATTTTCGTAGACAGAAATTACGTCTTCGGCTTGCTCGTTCAAAATGCCCGATAAAATCACATAGCCGTTATCATCCATCACATTCATCAAGTCTTTGACCATAATTTTGAGTGTCGCGGCAAGAATATTGGCAATCACCAAATCATAAGGCTTACGCTTTTGCGTGGTCGCCTCATTAAACCCATTCCCACATACGCACAGCATATCGGTTTTGCTTTGTGGGACATGATTGATGGCGCGGTGATGATCCGCAACGCGCACCGCTTCATCATCATTATCAACCGCGAGAACTGGGGTTTTCCAGAGCTTCCACGCGGCGATTGCGAGAATACCGCTACCGCTACCCATATCCAGCACATTCCAAGGACATGCGCCTTTTTCTTTGAGGGCGAGCATTAATGTGAGACATCCAGCGGTTGTGCCATGCTCCCCAGAGCCAAATGCAGTGGCGGCATCAATTTGCAAGCCAATCTGTCCATCGGGCACGCAATCGGTGCTGTGGGAGCCATAGATGGTAAATTCTCCAACATCAAAGGGCGGAAATTGTTTATAGGAATAAGCGAGCCAATCACGATCCTCTAACGTTTCGGTGGTAAAAATGAAATTTGGCGGCAGAGATATATTGTGAATATCCGCGGCAATCAGAAGCCGCGCTTCGATGATTTTGGCATTGAGGGCGCTATCGTTCAACCATTCAAACACCCAAGGCGCATCGTCAAGATTTTCACGACGGATAGCGGAATGCGACAGGCACAAATCCCCCGTAGCTTGCCCCAAAATCACAGCCTGAATTTCGCTTAAACTATCAGGGAGCGTGGCGCTGAGTTTATACATCCGCAGCTAGCCGATCACATTTAATCTTTGTCGTTATCGTCCAGATCTGCATCAGGTTCTAAATCGTCAAGATCGCCCAGATCATCGTCAACGGATAAATCATCATCATCGTCATCATCTTCATCATCGTCATCAAGATTGATTTTCAAATCATCATCGTCATCTTCACGCTTTTCAGTCGTTTCCAGATCGTCAAGGCTAACGATTTCTGTGCCGTCATCTTCTTCATCTTCGTCCTCGTCATCATCATTGGCGACGGCTTTTTTCTTATCAACTTGGCCTTCGGTATCATCATGAATGACCGCACGACCGCGACGCGCCTTCAACTTTATTTCACCAGTAAATTCCACATCGCATGATGGGCAATTGATCGGGCGCTTGTTTAAATCGAAAAACCGCACGCCGCATTCCATACAGATACGTTTTAGACCGCGCGGGTCGGATGATACGGGAAGGTCTTTTTTCTTTGCTGTAGCCACGAATAATCTCCTAGAAAAAATGGGGCAAATAAATCACTAATGATGAATTGCCTCATTTCCATGGTCGTGTCAAACGGAAAATTGCATTAGAGGTCTGCCATCAACCTTGCAAGCTCACTATTAATCATTTGATCCGCTATTTGTTCTGCAACATCATTTGGAATTGAATTGGAACGCTCTTGAGGCTCAATATCGCCAAACGCCCAAAATGCATCGTCCCATTCCTCAAAAGTGCCAGGTTCAGGAAACTTAACTGAAAGGCCATTATCAAAGCAAAATTGCGTATGATTTTTGCCGATACGACAAATATGATCAATGTCATCTTGGTCAAAATATCCTGGAATTTCAAAAGGTACCTGCTCAATCGGCGCATCAATGACATCCAAGGCCAAAAAACGTGGATCTTTACATTTAATTTCCGCCGCTGTAATAGGCAAGACAATACCATGACGAACAGAAAAATTAGATTTTTCAAATTCTGATCTTAAGGAGCCAGATGCCATTGCACTTTTATAAAGTAGAGCATATGTTCTACGTAATATAATATCAGGTAGATAATTTAAATCAAAATTTTCATTTGGATCTACATAGTTATCTTTGATATTTTTTAAACAATTGGTTGTGTTAATCTGCAATCGTGAATCCTTATCCGTCCTAATATCTAAATCAGATGGATATTTGTGTTTTGCAGGTGTCGTAGTTTTTTTAAACGCTTCTACATATGTAAGTTCTTGACTTTGATCAGCCAACAAAGACCATGCAAAAAAAGGACGACGTTTCATATCTTTATGATGTCTGTCGATTCCGATAATGATCGAACCGATTTGTGCTGTTGTGAGCGCATTTTCTGATTTAGACATATCTTTAATTGCACGAGAGGGGGAATATAGTCATTCCAATTAACAATCGTATATGTTATACTTATGCATGACATATCCAATATCATTTCGTCGCAAGGTTGTTGCGCATATAAAAGAAGGGATGAGCAAGGCAAACGCGGCTC
>JBBKXA010000061.1:0-5425 GCA_037969235.1 Bdellovibrionales bacterium
CTGCTGTTCAAACCTTATGGACATCCATGTTTATCTGCTTTATCGCCTTACAGGGTTATAAAGTCATCTTGAATTATCGCTTTTCGCCACCCGAAATGGTCATGCTCGTCGCAAAAATGTTGGTCATACTGGTTTTAATCACAAGCTGGACGGACTTTCAGCTCTTTGTTATGGGTGTCGTCCAAGACACCCCTGCGGATATAGCAGGACAAATGTTATCAGGTGCAAGTGATGGCGCAATTGATATTACGAGCGCCAATACAGCCCTAGGTATGTTCTATGAAAAAGGACTCGGAGTTGCCTCTGATATAATGGAGGGTGCGAGTTTTAGAAACATTGCCCCAATCTTTTACAGTTGGGCAGTTTCACTTTCAACGCTCGGACTTACGATATACGCTGTTGCGTTAATCGCCCTTTCTAAAATGGCGGTGGCAGTCCTACTATCTGTTGCTCCGTTTTTTATATTGATGCTGATTTTCCTACAAACCAAAACACTTTTTGAGGGATGGCTTCGCACTCTGTTGAACTACGCCCTCATTCCAATTTTTGTCTATGCGCTTCTTGCTTTGCTTCTAAATTTGATACAAAGACCACTCCAAGAAATGGAAGCCAATATCACCGCTGACAGCGAAATAATGACCTATATCCTGCCTTTTATGTTGGTTTCAGGAATATCCATTGTCTTACTCATGCAAGTGATGAATATCGCCTCTGGGATTGCAGGCGGATTAAGTCTGCAAACAATGGGGGTGGGCAAATTGGCGGCTAACAAAATTGGTGGCGCAAGCAAAACTCTAGGCAGTTATGGCCGCTATCAGGCCGATAGAGGAGTAAACGCTACAGGACGCGGCCTTAAAAACACGGCCAGCACAAATGCAAAAAAATTAGTCAGCGCCATCAAAAATCAACAAGCAGGTAAGCCATAATGCCCACACGAAACACAGGACTAAAAGCCACAGGTGATTACTTTGAAAGCGGTAAAACGTGGGAGCACAGCACCTATGCCAATCTGGAAAGCTCACGCAAACGCGCTTGGATTGTTGCATTTCTTGCGCTTGGTGTAGCACTCGCCTCTATATTGTGTCTCATACTGATTTTACCGCTTAAAACCTTTGAGCCTTATGTTGTGACCGTCGATCAATCTAGTGGCTACACCGAGATTACCCGCGCTCTTAAAAAGGGGGCAATGACCGAGCAAGCCGCCATTACAGAAAGCAATCTCGTGCGCTATGTCGTTCTGCGCGAAACTTATAACCCTCATATCACACATGAAAATTATAACAACGTGGCCTTGTTATCGGATCAAAAGGCATTGCAGGAATATGAAGAGCTTTGGAATGAAAACAATCCTGAAAACCCCTCAAGAATTGCCGGAGCACGCGGAACAACGGACGTAAAAATCAAGTCTGTATCATTCTTGAATGATGAAACCGCGCAAGTACGCTTTGCAACACAAACACGTAAAGAAAACCGCCTGTACGAGTCACACTGGAATGCCATTGTGACATTTCGCTACACACAAAAACCCATGAAAATGCTGGAGCGCTTTCAAAACCCGCTCGGCTTTCAAGTCATATCCTATCGCAAATCTCAAGAAATATTGGAGAAATAAACCATGAAAAAACTCATACTTACCGCTGCACTCGCCCTGTGCATTGCATCTCCTGCGATGGCGGGAAAAAGCCCGCGCAATGGGTCTGCTGATGCGCGTGTTAAAAACATCACATATCATGATACCGATGTATTTCGTATCACAGCCCATTACGGGTTTTCTACAGTGATCGAGTTTGATCGCAGCGAAGATATTGAAACGATCTCGCTAGGTGACAGCCAAGCATGGCAAACCATCAAGCCCTCACGCAGCAATCTGCTGTTTATTAAGCCGTTGGAGGAAAACGCCAATACAAATATGACCGTTGTAACCAACAAGCGGATTTATACATTTGAATTAACGGCGCAAGCGTCTGCGTCTCACAAATCCAGCAATTTATCGTTCCGTATCCGTTTTGTTTATCCCGAACAAACAGATATGCAACTCGCCGCAATTGCTAAAAGCAAAAATAACGGCTTTGATAGCAAGGATTTCTCCCCTTCTGCTGTTGCCCCAGAAGATTGGAATTTTGATTATTCCTACGCGGGCGATAAAAACTTTCGTCCAAAACGTGCCTTTGATGATGGTGTGTTTACCTACTTTCAATTCTTTAAAAAAGGCAAAATCCCTGCGGTATTCGCCGTAGACCCTGATGGAAATGAATCAATCGTCAATTACTCCATGCAAGGCAAATACCTTGTTGTAGAGAGCCTTGGGCAGCAATTTACCCTTCGTGATGGCGATATAACCACATGCATCTTCAATAATGCCTACACAGACATTGAATATGAACCTATGGAATATTCAATCAACGATATGGAAGAATTGCCCGAAGATTATGCAAGCGCGTCCAATGAATCTAGCTGGTCACTCTTTTCTATATCCCGCGCTGATAGCGCAGAATTTAACCATTAGAGTAGAACAATAGGTAAAGACTATGGCAGACATGACCGAGGCAGAATATACGGCCGCCATGAGCGAACAAGAGTTAAAGCACCACAAAAGATTTAAAACTCTGATGATCGGTTTTTTTATCTCAATCCTTGCCTTTTTGGTGCTTGATCTCGCAAACGATCTTCTCAATTCCCGCATCATGCCTCGCCATAGCGATCCTGTTTCATTCAACATCTCCCTCCCCCCTCCAGTGCCAGAGGATGTTTGGCAAAACGAAGAGGATGCCCCAGTACAAACACAAGGAACGCCAAACGATGAGCAATAATAATGATATCGATTCATACGATGAAAACACAGGTGAACTGCATATAGACGGCGTAAGAGGGATGCCACAGGTGTCGCGCAATGGCGCAGGCCGCATTATGATGATGGTCGCGTTTGGCTTTTTGGCTGTTTTGGCCCTAGTCGCAGTGATTTATGACGGGGCAACAAAAAGCCGTAATGCTCCCAGTACACAAAAAGAGGAAGTCGTTTTTAACGCGCCGCAGCCCCGTTCCGAGCCATATATCCTAACTGAAGAACCCCCACAAATAGAATTAGCCGCACCACAGCAACCCCAAGTGCCGCAAATTGACCAAGAATATTTACGCCTCCAAGAACAACGTATGCAAGACGCTATGCGCCGCGCCGAAGAAGCTGAAGCACGGCTTCAAGAACGTTTAAAAGCCCCCCAACTCGTCTATGATCAAAAATCATCTAATTCTGTGCAAGATACTGCCACAGCTTCCCAAGCGGATAATTTCAATGGCGGCGGGGCTTCTCTTCTTTCAGGTGGGGGAAGTGAAGACGATCCCAACGTTGCGTTTGCGCAAAGCAATACAAACACCAACGTTCAAACGGCCAAAGCTACACAAATGCAAAACATGGATACATTGCTGGCTCAGGGCAAGATGATTAGCGGTATATTAGAAACTGCTATACAAAGCGATTTGCCTGGCATGGTGCGCGCCATTACTTCGGATGATGTTTATTCCTTTAATGGCTCAACCCTGCTCATCCCAAAAGGCTCACGTTTGATAGGTCAATACCGCTCTGGTGTGCGCCAAGGACAATCGCGCGTCTTTATAATTTGGAATCGTTTAATTCGCCCAGATGGGGCCAGTATTGATATTGGCTCTATCGGCACAGATGCATTGGGACGCTCTGGGCTAGAGGGTGAGGTTGATTCACACTTCATGGAGCGTTTTGGCTCGTCTGTTTTGCTCTCTATCACTGACGGTGCTTTAGCCGCCGCAGTGAATGCGATTGATAATGACGATGCATCGAGCGTATCTGTCAGCGGCAGTAGTGATTTTTCACGATCATCCGAGATTGCGCTTGAAAACAGCATTAATATCAAGCCCACCATCCATATAGATCAGGGTGAGCGCATAAAGATATTTTTGGGCAAAGACCTCGATTTTAGTAGCGTAGGCGGTACACCGCGATGAAGCCACAAATCGCGCTCACAAGGCTGACCCATGACCATGTGTTTTTGGAGCAGTATCTTGCGCCTTTCTCAAAATATTTAAATAACCCAAAAGTCACTGAAATTTGCGTCAATGAAGCGGGCGGTTTTTGGGTAGAGGAAATGGGGCAATCGCAAATGCAATATATCCCCTGCCCCGAAATCGTACCCGAAAAGCTCGCGCGGCTTGCAAGGCTCGTGGCGCAAGAAACAAAACAAACCATCAATGAAAAAACCCCTCTTCTCTCTTCATCCCTCCCGGGCGGGGAGAGAATCCAATTTGTTTTGCCGCCAGTGGCCGCCAAAGGCATAGCTTTATCCATTCGTAAGCAAGGCGTTCAAGATTTGAGTTTGAGTGACTACGCCCAGCTCGGCGCATTTGAAAGCGTACAATTTGTGGACGATACATTCAAAAAAGAAGGGGATGAAGAATTAAGAGCCATGATCGCCGCCGCTAAAGGCGAGAATAATTCACAAAGCACGATTCAAAAATTCATTGACCACGCTGCAAAGACCCATAAAAACATCATTGTCTCAGGCGGGACTTCGACAGGTAAAACCACCTTGCTCAATGCGATTTTAAAATCTGTAGATGAACATGAACGCATCATCACGATAGAAGATACAGCCGAGTTAAAACCTCATCAAAAAAACACCCTCTCCCTACTCGCTTCAAAAGGCGGACAGGGGCAATCTAAAGTCACCATCCAAGATTTGTTGGAATCCTCGCTTCGTTTAAGGCCAGATCGCATATTCTTAGGCGAATTGCGCGGCAAAGAAGCCTATTCATATCTTCGTGCGGTCAATACTGGACATCCTGGCTCCATCACCACAGTTCACGCCGACAATCCACACGGCGCGTTTGAACAAATTGCCCTTATGGTCATGCAAGGCAATGTATCCCTGACGCACGATCAAATCATGGCTTACACAAAGTCAATTATAGATATTGTCATTCAGCTTAAACGCTCGGGCGGCAAACGCATTGTTTCAGAAATTTGGTATAGAAGCTAATAGGAGAATAATATGAAGGTTTCCCCTCTAAAACTTGCTGGATATAGCATTGCCGCAATTTTTGCCGTCATCGCCAGCTTATATTTAAGCTCCGTGATCTACTTCCTGCTCAATGGTTGGAATCCAGATCACGCCATGCCGTGGTCAATTTTTTCTTATATCACCACAATCTATAAGCCCTATGGCATGTATTTGGCGATATCATTGATCGTACCCAATGCCCTGATTGCGGCCATGGTCATTATGTGGGTCTTCAAACCCAAAGACAGAAATGCGCGATGGGCAAATTTAATGGATCTAAAAATATCGAGGATGTTGAAGAAAAAAGGCCTGTTGCTAGGGAAAACGCGCTTTAATTATCTTATAAACGATGGGCAAACCCATGCGTTTGTAGTTGCCCCTTCGGGTGCGGGTAAGGG
>JBBKXA010000062.1:0-5670 GCA_037969235.1 Bdellovibrionales bacterium
ATAGCCTCTGTATCGTCAAGGGCATGGAGAGCTGGGTGATCAAGATCACTGCTGGTGACAAAGAGTTCTGGCTGGCTGATAAATGGTTTTTGCATGACCAAAGATACCAAATATTCTTGCCTTTGGGAATCTTATAGTTATGCTGAGGTCTCACTTTAAGAGTGATGTGGCTACACCAAATTTCTGGCGGTATAAATCTTTGATCTGCTGTAGCGCGGGATTAATTTTTTCCTCTTCCCTGAGGCTTTGCTTGCGGGTTGCAAAAAACAACGAAACAATTTTATCTCCCAATGGCGATACGGATATGAGCAAAGCCGTGATAAGGATCGCTGTAGCCCATAAAAGCGAATTCAAAAACAATGGAATGTCGAGACTCATGCTTCCGCCTTGGAAAGCATCACGGATTGAATATAAGAAAGAGGCCATAAAAAGACATGAAAAACATGTCAAAAATACCAACATTGCCGCGCGTAAAAAATTCATCATATCTTGCTCATCCTCGCTTTCATTTTAGTGACTTTATTACCCTCTGATAAAAATAACCAGAAACACAGGGATTGCTAATAATGCCATACAGAAAAATGCCAACAAAAACTCTAGAAACAAATGAAGATAAAATTTTCTTTTTGAATCATAATCTCTCTCAACATATCTACGCTCTCGATAGGTTTTTGAAAACAGAACACGAAAAGGTGCAACAAACGCACTAAATAACCATAGTGCTTCCTCAAAAAAATGTGGTGCCCTTATTATATTTATTGGATTGTCCCAAATCATTAAGGCAATTATAGCAACGAACGCAAAAGGTATACCAACAATCAATAGTAAAACTTCATTATATGTCATATCTTGCTCATTCTTGCTTTCATTTTTGTGACTTTATTGCCCCCTTTAGAAAAGAAAAAAGCCTCACCTGTTTTTAGACTTTTAATATCATCAGGGTGGGCGATAAAGCCCCGCGTTCTTCTTACCGTTCCCATATGCGTTGGGCCAACTTGGCTGACTTGCGCTGTATATTCTAACGTATTTCTTGTGCCCATCATCGCCGCTAATTTCTCCGCATCTTCTGGTGAATTTTGACGATGTAGAATGAAGTTATTACAGTTTCCAACGACCTGATTAATAAAATGATCAGCGTTTTCTTTACGGCCTGATGCAATATCAGACAGGCTTTGCGTGCATAGCACGGCATGAATACCTGCACTGCGCCCCATATTAATCACGTTTAAAACTTGCTCCCCCGCAAAGACAGAAAACTCATCAAAGATCACATACACGTCTTTTTGATTTGAATTAGAAAGGCTCTGCGCCATTGTTGCCTTCAAATCATTCACAATCAAACGCCCCAATGTTTTAGACATTGCGGGAAATTCCAAAGCAGGCAGACAAAAATACGCCACGCCATTATTGGCAATGACATCCTCTAACGTTAAAACAGGCTTGCCGTCTTCCACTTCAAACAACGCGCCTATTTCAGAGGAGGTAAAATTACGAATTTCTGCGACGAGACTTTCAATGCTTTTGGAAGCTTGGTCTTGGTTATTGAGCTCATCCATGAGTTTCTGAGCGTTCGGTATATTTGCCTCATGCTGACGTACCAAAGATTTAAGCTTTTTTAAATCAAGGTTTTCAGACAGGCTTTGAAGATTGCACGGTATATCGCACAGCTCCATGACTTTAAAGACGCATTGCAAATAGCCTTCGGCTAGTTTTTTATAGTGTTCCTCGCTCCATTCCCGCAGCTCAATAATGCGGTCTTTCTTGGACGTGAACCCTCCCGTTGATAAAGGATTATAAGATAAGCTATCGCCTTTCATCGCAAATATCGAGACGGGCTTATCGCGCAACTGCCCGTAGCGGGCAACGCGAGAAGCCAGATCATAATCACCTTTACCATCAATATAAATAAGAGGAATGCCTCGGTTAATTGCACTTTCAACAATATTGCAAACCGTCACTGTTTTACCAGAACCCGTCGTGCCAAGCACCAGCGTATGCTGGTTTGCGCATTTGTCGCTTAATTCAATCGGACGAGCGTACCGATCAGCTCCGATCAAAGAACCCTTCGAGGTCTCTGCGGGTCTTTGATTAGTTAATTTGGAGGAAAGGTCACCGACCTTTCCGTGGTTTTTATTCATTTGTTTTTGTCGCTTGAGATGTCCAAGCGGATTTTTGAAAAAATGTTGGAAGACAGAAAAAAGCAATGTCCCGCAGAATAGTCCTGCGGGAAGATATGAAAGCCAAAGTTTTGGGGTTATTAAGCCTTGTCCCCATTGAGTACTCAATGCAGATAAAAAGGCGCTGAATTCACCGCCTTTAAAAATAAGATCAAAAATATTGGGCGGTAAAACCGCGCCGTAAAAATTATGATTGGTTAAAATAGGGAGCGTAAGCCAGCCTATGAGGCTTTGATGCACAATCATTCCCACGACTGTTGAAAGGGCGCACAACCCTAATGCTATTTTAGGCTGTGTGCGCAATATGCTGAGAAATACAAAACTTAAAATAATGATGCTCAGAACGACTGAGCCAAGAAGCATGATCAAGACAAAGGCAATACATCCAAAAAGTGCATAAGTAACTTGCTCGTTTTCACTCATTTTTGTATCGCCGCTCATCGTAGAGCCCCCGCTGACTCATGCGGTATTTCTTTGACCTTTATAAAATCAAAGCCTTTTGCGGCTTTTGATATGGCGCGAACAACTTCCCTATTATCTGTGAAATACCACACTTCTTTAACGCTGAGATTACCGCCGTAATCATGGATGATGCTTTGTATCCGCGCTCTTGATTTTACTGACAGCTCTAATTCAATCGCAATCGGCTTATCTTCCCCAATGGTTAAAAACCCATCGGCTATATGCCCAAGCTGCCCAACGCCGCTTAAACCTTCATCGTGGCGAATGCGACGATCTGGCTGGAATGAACCGCCTGTATCGCGCTCTAACATCAAAGCTAAATCTATAAGCTTAAAATCATGTCTGAATGTTCCGAGATTGACGTACTTTAACGGCAGTATCCCATCGCCGCATGCTAACATGCCCTGCTTTGTTAATTTATGGATTCTCGCTTGCCCATGCAAAATACGCTCGCGCTTTAAATATCCACCATCAACGAGTTTTTTTAATCTGACATAGGCCGCCGTTTTACCGACCTTCATAAATGCCTGTATCTGCTCCGCACTCGCAAACCCAAAACCGTTAATCCATTTCAATATATCCGCATCACGCTCCTGAAATATCATACTAACAAACGCCCCAACAAATCCGTAATATTATCCCCAAACCTTCACACCCATATAATAACTTACAACACCACACCCAAAACCCCAAAATAAAAAACCAAACAACATAACCTCACAAACATCATACACAATCAACATTCACATCACTTCTGACCTAGCCCCCGAAAGTTGGTCCATTACTTAAGTTAGTTTTTGGTTTATAACGTCTTTATTGAAAGGAGACATATTATGAGCCGAGGCAAACGCTATAGTGCGGAACAAATCATTAAAATACTGCGAGAGGTCGAGATTTACAGCGGTCAGGGTAAGACTATGGCGCAGGCTGTTCGATCGTGCAGCATATCAGAGCAGACGTATTATCGTTGGCGCAAGGAATATGGCGGTATCAACATTGATCAGGCTCGGCGTTTCAAGGATATGGAGCAAGAGAATATGCGGCTTCGTAGAGCTGTATCGAACTTGACGCTCGATAAGCTTATTCTTGAGGAGGCTCTTTCGGGAAAGCCTTAAGCCCGTCCGCGCGTCGTGAGTGTGTGGATCGGGTGAAAGATAAGCTTGGCGTAAGTGAGCGCCGCGCTTGCAACGTTGTGGGTCAAGCCCGATCCACGCACCGCCGTGCCATCGTAAAACGCAACGATGAAGACGCACTCACGCAGGCGATTATCAGGCTTGCCGGTGAGTATGGGCGCTATGGCTATCGTAGAGTTACGGCGCTTCTACATGCAGAAGGCTGGCATGTAAATCATAAACGTGTGGCGCGTATTTGGCGGCGCGAGGGGTTGAAAGTTCCACTAAAGCAGCCCAAGCGCGGGCGCTTGTGGCTGAATGACGGCTCTTGCATGCGCTTGCGCCCAAGCTGGAAGGATCATGTCTGGGCGTATGATTTTGTGCATGATCGCACGCGTGATGGGCGTTCGTTCAGAATGCTGACCATTATTGATGAGTATAGTCGCGAATGTCTGGCGATTGTGACAAAGCGTAAACTCAAGAGCGGCGATGTGCTGGAGGCTTTGGAAAACCTGTTCATTGATCGCGGAATGCCCGATCATATTCGCAGTGATAATGGCGCAGAATTTACGGCGATTGCTGTGCGTGAATGGCTTGAAAAAATGGATGTCAAGCCGACCTATATCGAACCAGGCAGCCCGTGGGAGAATGGCTATAACGAAAGCTTCAACGGCAAGTTGCATGATGAATTATTGGATCGGGAGATATTTACAACGCTGCATGAAGCGCAAGTGTTGATTGAACGATGGCGCGTACATTACAACACAAAGCGTCCGCACAGTTCATTGGGCTACAAGCCGCCAGCACCACAAACTATCTTGCCAAATCCATCAAGAATGGCCTACACTACGCTCCAGCCCTCCTTGATGGAGGAGCACAACCACGACCAGAGACTAACTCTGAAACTGGTACCACTATGAGGGGCAGGTCAAGGCATTGGGGTGAGTTCTGGCAGAGTGATCAATTTACTAGAAAATTGATCGCCTCTCGGAGCATGATAAGTGTTAGTACGGAAACTATGCTCGATTGATTATTCTAAGGCGCCACCGTTAAAAACGGATCAGCATCGACTGTGGAGGCGCTATCCAGACTAACGCGGCCAAGAAGCAGGCCATTCACATCACCCCACCAGTTGTTCTCGGCTTTTAACTCGAGGCCATCAAGATCAACAAATAAATCGGTGCCTGTATTACCGTATACAGAATTCTGTCCTAGGCTGCCCAGTGCTCCACCGCCCAGATCAACGTTAAACGCACCGGTTGTGTCATCATTAATAACAATCCCATTCAGCATATTGCCAGTGGTGGTTACACGCTGCAATGTTGCAGCGTGTAATTGGCCGCTGCTAATGGCATAAACCACCACACCGTGCTGAGTATTAGCGTTGGCGTTAATATCTTTTAAGCTGACTGGACCAATTTTGCCGCTATTGATTGCATATACATAAACACCGCTCTGTTGATTACTGTTAGCGACGACATCCTGTACGTTGGTTGTATTGATTTCACCGCTGTTATTGGCCGAAACATAAATACCGCGCAAATGATTATTGTTAGTATTGATATTTTGTAGGTCGGCTGTATTGATTTGGCCGCTATTGATGGCATTTACAAAAACACCGTGCTGTTGATTATTGTTGGCGCTGACATACTCTAAGCTGGCAGTGGTAATTTGGCCGCTATTGATAGCATATACAAAAACACCATGCTGTTGATTATTGTTGGCACTGACATCTTCTAGGTTAGCTGTTGTGATTTGGCCGCTATTAAAAGCATAAACCAAAACACCGCGCACCTGATTAGCGTTGGCAATGATATTATCAGCGTTAATGGTCGTAATGGTTGATCCTGCACCATTCGCCTCAAAGCGCAGCCCATCATTACCGTTGTTCAACAACGTGACATTATTGGCGTTTGCAC
>JBBKXA010000063.1:0-3670 GCA_037969235.1 Bdellovibrionales bacterium
GAGCCGCGTTTGCCTTGCTCATCCCTTCTTTTATATGCGCAACAACCTTGCGACGAAATGATATTGGATATGTCATGCATAAGTATAACATATACGATTGTTAATTGGAATGACTATAACTATACAATCCTGTAACACCGCTATAGACCCATGATATTCTGGACATTTGCTAATAAAATCTTTCGCATTATTCATTTCACTCAATGTCAAAGGATAGGAATCCACATACCGTGTTCCATGAAAGTTAACAGGATCATTCAAACCGTCAGCAAATTGTGTAAACGTCCCATGTAAATGATCATTACCCTTATCATCACGATAAGGCAAACCACCCGTTTCAGCATGAATGCGTTTCATCGCCACATTCACAAAATCCACCTGCTCAAAATAACGCGCCATATAATGTGAAAAATCAGGAAACACGAAAACGGATTTATCAAATTTTTTTATAGATTCATCATCGCTACGCCCAGCAATAGGGCCTAGCTTTTTAGTTATGTTTGAAAAATCAAAATCGATATTATTCATGCCGTTATCATATCGAAGGAAGAAAATTATGTCAACGAAAATCGCACAAGGAATCAAGCTATTTCCATGATATAATGGTTACATGAGCACCCTGTCCCAAAGTCTAAAACTCGGCCAATCACAACAACTCGTGATGACCCCCCAATTGCAGCAAGCCATCAATATGCTGCAAATGAGCAACACTGAGCTTGCCGAATTGGTCGAAGAGGAAATCGCTGTAAACCCGCTGTTGGAAAAGGATGAGCGCCAACCCGAAGAAGGCTCAAGCGCCCAAGAAGACCAAGCCCAAAATACCGAAACCCCAACGACTAACGATGATTTCGACGCGGGATCGGCAATGGCCGAAATTGGCGCGGGGGGGAATTCAAAATTCGAAGACAGCGAAGATTCATTCGAAAACCGCATGAGCGAGGAAAAATCCCTCCGCCAACACCTCCTCGACCAACTCCACATCGAAACCCATGATAACCGCGATCAAATGATTGGCGCGCTCCTCATTGATCGGCTTGACGAAAGCGGATATCTGCGAGAAGACCCCGCCCACATCGCCGAGCGCTTAGGCTGCTCAGCCGAACGCGTAGAGCGGCTTTTAAACACCATGAAGGGTTTTGATCCCACAGGCGTATTCGCCCGCGATCTTGCCGATTGTATGGCGCTTCAACTCGAAGAACGCGGTCAATTGGATGCGCCCATGCAGAGCTTGCTCGATAATCTATCCATGATCGGCGATCACGATTTTAAAGGATTAGCTGAAAGATGCGGCGTTAACGACACATATCTCAAAGATATGATCGAAGAAATCCGCGAATTAAACCCTAAACCCGCCAGCAATTTCGACCACCTCGTTGTCCAAACGGCCATTCCTGATGTGTTAATGAAACGCCTACCTAAAAATGTCGGCGGTGGCTGGCGCGTAGAGCTTAATTCCGATACGCTTCCACGCGTATTGGTCAATAATGAATATTACACCCAAGTCTCCAAAGCCGCGACGCAAAAAAAAGACAAAGAATACCTCTCCACTCAATTGCAAAATGCCAGCTGGCTCGCCAAGGCTATGGATCAACGCGCCCAAACCATCCTCAAAGTTGCCGCCGAAATTGTCGAACAACAAGACGCATTCTTTAATTACGGCATCGAATTTCTCGCACCGCTCAAACTCACCGACATCGCCGAAATCATTCAAATGCACGAAAGCACCGTCAGCCGCGTCACCACAAATAAATATATCGGCACCCCGCGCGGCATTTTCGAACTCAAATATTTCTTTTCCACCGCATTGGTGAGCGAAAGCGGCATCAGCCATTCATCCGAAAGCATCAAAGCGCGGATCAAAGCGCTGGTTGATGAGGAAGATGCAGATAAAATCCTCTCCGACGATAAAATCGTCGCCATGCTTAAAGAAGAAGGCATCGACCTTGCGCGCCGCACCGTAGCCAAATACCGCGAAGCCCTTCGCATCGGCTCCTCCGTCCAGCGCCGAAAAGAAAAAAAACATCGCATCTAAAAGCCGCAACTAAAGCCACAACGCATTTTATTCCGATAAATGTGGCTTGAAACACACCCCTCGTGATACAATATTAAGATAGACGACAATAACTTTAAGCAAAGGATAAAACCATGGAACTCAATGTTCACGGCCAACATATCAATGTCGGCGATGCTCTACGCACACATGTCGAAGATAAGCTAGAAGACCTTAACCAGAAATATTTTAATCATGCAACTTATGCAACCGTAACCTTTTCCAAAGAAGGCCACGGCAAAGCGCAAACACGCGCCCACATTCACATTAAAATGGGTAAAAATATCATGGTTGTCGGTGACGCCACAGACATTGATCCCTATGTGTCTTTCGAAACTGCCGCCGATAAGGTCGGCAAGCAAATGCGCCGCTATAAAAAGAAAATCCGCGATCACCATGAACGCGAAGACCACACCCCTGAAAAAGAAAGCATCAAAGCACGCGATTACGTCCTCGCTGCGGCGTCAGAACAAGATGATAATCCTGTTCCCGATGAGCCATTAATTGTTGCTGAAACCACAAAAGACCTCAGAGTCATGAGCGTTTCTGACGCCGTCATGCATCTCGATCTTTCAAATGAACAATGCTACGTTTTTATCAATTCCAAAAACAAAGAAGTCAATATTGTCCACCGTCGCGACGATGGTAATATCGGTTGGATTGATCCAGAAAACATTAAAAAATAGCTGGAAATATATTTTTTCCACATCGTTTTTAAAATGCACTCTATCGTGATAACGTCACAGTGAGTGCATTTTTTATGCACACAGAGTTATCAAATCAGTCTTTACGCATAACACATTGGAATCATTAAATAATATAAGAATCAACTAATATAAGCCCAACTTGAATTTTTCACTTTACCTGCGCTATACTTAAGCGTAGTAAGCTCATAACAATTAAAAAAATGCGCTACACATTTCGGGGAGAAATACTATGAATTCATATATGCGTGATTTAGAGTTTGATATTGTGTTGCCAAAAATAAAGGCAGATAACATAAACCAAGTGCTTCATAGCATAAGCCTCGCCGCAAGTCGTGAATTAAATATTCAATCCGATAAACTCCATCTTGCTCTCAAAGAAAAAGAAGCCAATTCCAGCTCTGCAATCGGTGATGGCGTAGCTATACCCCACCTGCAAACGACAGGCGTAAAACGTCGCGCCACTTTATTCGCAACACTCGACCGTGCAATTGATATGAATGCGATTGACCATGAACCCGTCGATATAATCGCATTCGTCTTATCTCCACAATCTGAGGGAGCAACTCACCTGCGACGACTATCACGCATTTCACGCTTTCTCAAAAATCACGAATTAAATGCAAAACTCCACGAAGCCACCGATGAACAAAGCCTTCGCGCGATTTTAGCAAATCCCGAAGGCTGGCTACTCGCCGCATAATAAGTGTTCGTTGCAGCCGCAACCTTTTTAACTTTGCGCTATGGTGAAGTATAATACACCGAAACAGATCGAGTTTTCTGGAATGACCTCGGCTCGTGCAACGGCGGCGAAGCAAATGATCAAAGCCAATGCGTAACATTGCTTAAATCAGGAACCCAGCTGGATATATCGCACTTAAACATTAGCGAAGATTTCATTAATAGCGCCAAGCCT
>JBBKXA010000064.1:0-12079 GCA_037969235.1 Bdellovibrionales bacterium
ATTGGGCAAGCGTGCGAATTTGATTACTCTGGAACGCAGGCCTGTAAAGCGCTTCGTGAGGAAGGCTACCGCATTATCCTCATAAACTCCAATCCCGCAACCATTATGACCGACCCCGATATGGCGGACGCCACATATATCGAGCCGATCACCCCCAAAGTCGTGGCAAAAATCCTCGAAAAAGAACGCCCCGATGCGCTACTTCCCACAATGGGCGGCCAGACCGCGCTTAACACCGCACTCGCGCTTGATGAAAACGGCACTCTGGAACGGCTCGGCATTGAGCTAATCGGAGCAAAAGCCGACGTGATCGACAAGGCAGAAAACCGCGAACGCTTTATCAAATGCATGGAAGAAATCGGCCTTGAATCCCCGAAATCAGATGTCGTACACAACATGGAAGAAGCGCGCGAAGCCCTCAAGCGCCTCGGTCTGCCCTCCATTATCCGTCCTTCTTTCACCATGGGCGGCACAGGCGGCGGCGTTGCTTACAATAAAGACGAGTTCGAAAAAATCGTCGCAGAAGGCCTAGAAGCCTCCCCCACCAATGAAGTGCTTATTGATGAAAGCTTGCTTGGATGGAAAGAGTACGAAATGGAAGTCGTGCGCGATAAAAACGATAATTGCATCATCATCTGCGCGATTGAAAATATCGACCCGATGGGCGTGCATACGGGCGATTCCATCACCGTCGCCCCCGCGCTGACGTTGACCGACAAAGAATACCAAATTATGCGCAATGCCTCTATCAAAGTCCTGCGCGCCATTGGTGTAGAAACTGGCGGATCGAACGTGCAATTTGGCATGTGCCCCGAAACTGGGCGTATGGTGGTGATTGAGATGAACCCTCGCGTATCACGCTCTTCCGCACTCGCATCCAAAGCCACAGGCTTTCCCATCGCTAAAATTGCCGCCAAACTCGCGGTCGGATACACGCTCGACGAACTCGACAACGACATCACAGGCGGCAAAATCCCCGCAAGTTTCGAACCCACCATTGATTACGTCGTCACCAAGATCCCGCGCTTTACCTTCGAAAAATTCAAAGGCGCCGACAATACCCTCACCACAGCTATGAAATCCGTTGGTGAGGCCATGGCCATTGGCCGCAGCTTCGAAGAAAGCTTTCAAAAAGCACTGCGCAGCCTTGAAACAGGGTTAACGGGGCTAAACCCGCAAGCAGCCCTCCCCGATCACAACCTCTCCGCTGATGAACAAGAATCTGTACGCGATAAAATCCTCGCCAACGTTGGCAAGCCAACGCCTGAGCGTATGCTTCATATCGCTGACGCCATTCGCCACGGCATTGATTTGGAAAAAATATACAGTCTTTGCAAGGTCGACATGTGGTATCTGGAGCGCTTTGCCAATATCATCAATGCTGAAAATAACATACGCGAAAACGGATTGCCCACCACACCCGAAAGCTGGATGGCGATCAAAAAGCTTGGTTTTTCCGATGCACAGCTCGCCGATATGCGCGGCGTGAGTGAAGACAGCGTCCGCAAAGCGCGCCACACCCATAACATCCACCCTGTATATAAACGCGTAGATTCATGCGCCGCCGAAATCCCATCAGGTACGGCTTATATGTATGGCTGCTATGAAGGCGACGGCATCACCCCCGCTAAATCCGAAATCGAACCTTGCGACAAGGAAAAAATCATCATCCTTGGCGGCGGCCCTAACCGCATTGGCCAAGGCATCGAATTTGATTATTGCTGTGTGCATGCGGCTTACGCGCTCCGTGAAGCGGGCTACGAGACGATCATGGTCAACTGCAACCCCGAAACCGTTTCCACCGACTATGACACGTCTGATCGCCTATATTTCGAGCCATTAACCGAAGAAGACGTCACCGAGCTTATCCGCGCCGAACAACAAAGCGGCAAGCTCAAAGGCGTTATCGTGCAATTAGGCGGTCAAACCCCGCTGAAACTGGCCAATGCACTTGAACAAGCAGGAATCCCCATCCTCGGCACTTCACCCGATGCGATTGATCTGGCCGAAGATCGGGAGCGATTCCAAAAGTTATTGCATGAGCTGAAACTTAAGCAACCCCCCAACGCCCTTGCGAGCTCCGCCGAACAAGCCTTTGAAGAAGCTGATAAACTTGGCTTTCCGCTCGTGATCCGCCCCTCCTATGTTCTTGGCGGGCAAGGCATGCAAATCGTCCATTCTATGGATCAATTGAGAGAATATATTACACGCGCAGTAAAAGTGTCTGGAAAATCCCCCGTTCTCCTTGATCGCTACCTAAAATCCGCCATTGAAATCGACGTCGATGCATTGTGCGACGGTAAGGACGTGTATGTGTCGGGAATCATGGAGCATATTGAAGAAGCTGGTATCCATTCAGGCGATAGTGCCTGCGTGTTGCCGCCGCATTCACTGCCCTATAAAACAGTTCGTGAAATTGAAAAACAAACCATCAAACTCGCAAAAGCTCTGAATGTTGTCGGCCTGATGAATGTTCAATACGCAACGAAGCGTAACGAAAACACTGGCGAGCTGGATATCTATATTATCGAAGTAAACCCACGCGCCAGCCGCACTGTGCCCTTCGTCGCCAAAGCCACAGGCGTACCTGTCGCAAAAATAGCTGCGCGCCTCATGGCTGGTGAAAAACTCAAAGATTTTAAAAGCCAGCTCACAGGCATGTCGCCCGACCATAGCGCCGTCAAGGCGCCCGTATTCCCATTTAATCGCTTCCCTGGCGTAGAACCGCTCCTCGGACCAGAGATGAAATCGACAGGCGAAGTGATGGGTATTGACACCAACCTCGCCCACGCCATCGCTAAATCACAACTCGCGGCGGGAACATTATTGCCAAAATCAGGTAAAGTCTTCCTCTCCGTTAAAAACGATGACAAAGAAGACCTTTTGCCGATTGCTAAAAATTTACAAAATATGGGTTTTGAATTAATCGCGACAGGCGGCACCGCCAGATTCCTTAATGAAAACAAAGTTGAAGCAACGCGAATCAATAAAGTGCTCGAAGGGCAGCCGCATATCCTTGATGCCATTATTAACGGTGAAATAGCATTGATGATCAACACAACCAACAAAAGCGCCCAAGCTGTCACCGACTCCAATAATATCCGTCGCATGGCCATGATGAACAAAATCCCCTACTACACATTGCTCACCGCCGCTAGCGCCGCCACCCAAGCCATCCGCGCGGTAAAAGCAAAAGATATTGATGTGCGCGCCCTACAGGAATATTTCCCGCAAAATATGGCAAAGAAAAAAGATGCTGCTTAAATCAAAAATATCTGGAACATTTCGCATTAATATGCGTTAGATACTCCATACAATGACAACAAGAAGGAGATTGTATACAATGAAAACTTTAAAAACACTAACTGCACTAGCAACTGTTATCACACTTGGCTTAGGCGTGTCTGTTGCACAGGCTGACATCTTAAATAAAACGACTGACCAATTAGGCGTAACTGCTGAAACTGGCGTTTCCGCTGATGTTGATGTTGACGTTACAACTGATGCTGAACCTACACTTCCATTCGCATCTATCGATGAAAATGCCGATGGTGTTGTTTCACAGGCAGAATTTGATAATGCTGGTCAAACAGCTGTTGAAGCGGATGCCTTCGCTAAACTAGACGTGGACAGCAATGGTTCTTTGGATGAATCAGAGTTTGAAAAATTGGCCTCATTGCAAACTGAAGTTGAAACAGAAACAAAGACAGAAGCGAAAACATACTAATCTTTTCGCTATAAATCAAAAGGTCGGGTTCACACTCGGCCTTTTTTGTTGACATAGCGCACAATATTTTCTATAAATATCCTAACCTAAAAGCACTTGCCAATAGAATTACTTAATGGAATTAATATGACCACAGAAAACAACACACAGAGACAACCGCCCTTATCAAAACGCTTAAGCGAAGATGAAATCCCCGATTACATCCGCCCCCACCTCACTGGATATTCAATAAAAACTGCGAACGGTGCGTGTAATGTGAGATTGGACTTTAACAAGACAAATGATGCTTTAGATTTAAAACGCGCCATCATAATGGCATCGAATTTTGAAGATCTGACTTTAATAAATAATTTTAACACCCTTAGCATCACAGCATCATTAGCTACAGTTAAGGACTATTTAAATTTTTTAAATTCAAAATATACAATAGAAGGATTAGAGGTTTTGAAAAAGGCTTTTTAGGTTTCGCATAATTAAGCCACCAGGTGTTTTAACATTTCATTTGACCTGAGCACGAAATCAACTTTATACTACTCACTATTCCCGCCACTTTTTGGCGGGTTTATTTTTGATAAAGGACATAAAAAAGATGGAACAAATTCCAGTCACCAAAAACGGCCACATAAAGCTCGAAGCCGAATATAAAGATTTAAAATCCGTGCGCCGTCCCGCCGTTATCGCTGCAATTTCCGAAGCGCGTGAGCATGGTGATCTGTCTGAAAACGCGGAATACCACGCCGCCAAAGAACAACAAAGCTTCATCGAAGGCCGCATTCAAGAATTAGAAGCCGTCCTGGGCCGCGCAAAAATTATTGATCCATCCAAACTATCTGGCACCACCATTAAATTCGGCGCCACTGTCGTCATCGTTGATGAAGAAACGGACGAAGAATCCACGTATCAAATCGTAGGCGATTATGATTCCGACATGGATAACGGCAAAATTTCAATATCCGCCCCCATCGCGCGCGCTCTTATCGGCAAATCAGAAGGCGACAGCATAAAAGTCCGCACCCCAAAAGGGACCCGCGAATACGAAGTTTTAAATGTGAAATATATATAAAGCGCTTAAGCTTTTTTCTGAAACTTATCCATTAGCGCCTTGATCGATTCAATCAAAGCATCTTTGGTCACGGCCAATTTTTCCTGCCACAAGGTATAACCAGCATAAAGCAAGAACGCTTCAACAACGCTTAGCGCAACCATCAGCAAAGTGCCTATTACACCCAATGTTCCAAAGATTAAACCAAAAAAAGTGTTGGCAAGCAGGCAGGCAATAAAAAACAATACTAAGAACAAAAAATGCGTATTCTCCATATCGCTAAAATCATCGCGAAACCCCAGCATAGCCGCCGCGCTCAAACCAACACCAACAAGACCGATAAACCCAAAAAGTGGCCGTACAGGCATAGCAATACCAACGAGATCAAGCAAATTAGAAAGCACCCAATACCCGACTGCGACCAAAACCAGCATATAACAAATTTTCAGATACTTGCTTTTTTCAATACCCAGTATTTTATCAGTAGGCGTAACGTCATTCATAACCAGCTCCTAATATAAGCAATTGTAATCTTTATTAAATATGCCACACAACAGGCTAAACATAAAGCACTACATTTCAATCGGGACGCCTGTGCGATCCTTAATGCTGCGTATTCCAAGCGATGATTTCACGGAAATAATATTTGGTGCGGACGTCAGTTCCCGCGATAAAAAAGTCTGATAACTATCCCAATCTTTGGCAACAATTTTTAAAATAAAATCTACCTCGCCCGCCAACATATGACATTCCCGAACCACATCCAGTTCCGCCATATGCGCCTCAAACTCAGCCAAATCCTTTTCCGCTTGTGAACTTAACTTCACCATTGCAAAAACTGTCACCCCATACCCCAGTACCGCAGGGTTTATTTTCGCATGATAACTCTTGATATAACCCGCCGCCTCCAATGCCCTAACACGCCGCAAACAGGGGGGTGCAGAAATTCCGACTTCCGCCGCTAAATCGACGTTAGAAATCCTTCCATTTTCTTGTAATCTGTGTAAAATCTTTTTATCAATCTGATCCAGTTTCTTATGAGCCATACAACATTTTCCTAAACTAATATTTCAAAATATGATCTAATATTGATATAAAGTTACAGCCAAAGAAGCAAGTAAAATGCACGATTTCACAAAAATAAATTGCTGGGTTGTCACCGAAGGTATCGCAGGCACCGAAAATCAATGTATAGGCGTAGCCGAAGCGCTTGGCGTTAAGCCCGAAATAAAGCGCATACAACTCAAACAACCGTGGAAAATGCTCTCTCCCTATCTCGGCGCAGAACGCGCGAGCACCTTCAACCCCGCATTAACAGCGCCATGGCCAGACTTACTCATTGCCTCTGGGCGCAAAAGCATCGGCGCATCGCGCTATATCAAACGCATGAGCAACGGCAAAACCTTTACGGTACAAATCCAAGACCCCAGAGTAAGCACAGATCAATTTGATTTAGTCGCCGTACCCGCCCACGACCCTACACGCGGCGAAAACGTCATTGTCACGACCGCCGCCCCCAACCGCATAACCCAAGACCGCCTTGAGGTCGCATGGCATAAATTCCCGAAATTTCAAAGCTTCAAGCCTCCCCGCGTAGCCGTCCTCATTGGCGGCAACAGCAAAGCTTACAAAATGACACCCGAAATCACGCAAGACTTGGCTAATAAATTACAAAAATTATACGCCAGCCTTATGATCACCACATCACGGCGCACTGGCGTCGAAAACACAGAAATTTTACGCAAAGCCCTCGGCGATAAACATTATTTTTGGAACGGCAAGGACAAAAACCCCTATTTCGGTATGCTCGCCGCCGCTGATATCATCATGGTCACCGCCGACAGCGCCTCCATGCTCTCCGAAGCCTGCACAACGGGCAAGCCCGTTTACATGATTCCTCTGGATGGCGGACACGAACGTATTGACAAACTGCACGAAAACCTTAGACAATCACGGGCATTAAGAAATTTTAACGGTAAATTGATGAGCTGGGAATACGAACCGCTCAACGATGCCCAAATCGTCGCAGACGAAATACGAAAGCGCATGGATTATGAGTAAAGAAACACACCACACAAAAGTCCTCATCATAGGCTCCGGCCCTGCGGGATACACAGCCGCTATCTATGCTGCGCGCGCGAATCTTGAGCCTATAATGGTGACGGGTTTTGAACCGGGCGGGCAACTGATGATCACCACCGAAGTTGAAAATTACCCCGGATTCGCAGATCAAATCCAAGGCCCGTGGCTCATGGAACAAATGAAAGCCCAAGCGGAAAACGTTGGGACAACGCTCATCTCTGATTATATCCAAAGCGTTGACCTCTCCCAGCGCCCATTTAAAGCCGTTGGCGATGGTGGCACGATTTACACTGGCGACACTTTAATTATTGCCACAGGTGCAAAGGCTCGCTGGCTCGGCATTCCATCCGAAGAAAAATTCCGCGGCAAGGGTGTATCCGCTTGCGCCACATGTGACGGATTTTTCTTCCGTGGCAAAGAAGTCGCGATTGTCGGCGGCGGCAACACCGCCGTAGAAGAAGCCCTCTTCCTCACTAATTTTTGCTCCAAAGTCACACTGATCCATCGCCGCGATTCACTACGCGCCGAAAAAATCATGCAAAAACGCTTGTTTGATAATGAAAAAGTCGAAGTGCTCTGGGATACCACAGTCGAGGAAATCACGGGCGATGAAATGGGCATGACCGGATTAAAACTCAAAAGCACCAAAGACGGCAGCCAAAGCACACTCAAAGCCGACGGCATGTTTGTGGCCATCGGACACGATCCCGCAACGCAATTATTCAAAGGGCAATTGGATATGGATGAAACGGGATACTTGGACACCAAACCCGATTCAACGCTTACCTCAATCGATGGCGTATATGCCGCAGGCGACGTCGCCGATCACATTTATCGCCAAGCCGTCACCGCCGCCGGAATGGGCTGCATGGCCGCCCTAGAAGCGGACAGATTCTTAAGTGCCCAAGCCGACGGTAAAAACGTGGATAAAGAAAAGCCAATGGCGGCGGCTTATTAAAAACATGCATGTCCTTGTTAATCACCTATAGAATTTAAATCATTAATCTCTTAAACTCTCCTCATGGATTGGGACAAACTCAGAATATTTCACGCAGTCGCAGAAGCTGGCAGTTTCACGGAAGCTGGCGACATTCTAAACCTTAGCCAATCCGCAGTTTCCCGCCAAATAAGCACTCTTGAGAGTAGCTTGGGAATCGTCCTTTTCCATCGCCACGCCCGCGGACTGATTCTAACCGAACAAGGCGAAATTTTAAGCCGTACCGCCGCGGATATAATGGAAAAAATCAACATCGCCGAAGGCAAACTTTCCGACACCAGCACCCAAGCCGAAGGCCCGCTTGTGGTCACCGTATCACATTTTATTGGTACAACATGGCTGACACCACGTTTAAAAAAATTCCGTGATACCAACCCCAATATTCATCTAACGGTAATGTTTGACGAAAGCATCGTAAATGTTGGCATGAGAGAAGCCGATGCCGCGATTCGCCTTCACGCCCCAAAACACAGCGACATCATCGCTCCCAAAATTGCGACTATTAACTTCCACATCTGCGCATCAAAAGAATACCTTGAAACACGCGGCACACCTCATACGATCGAAGAACTTAGCAAACATTCAATTATCGCTTTCCCTCCCAACACGCACTCTTCTGTTCGTGAGCCAGGATGGTTAATCACCCTCGCCAAAGTTAAAAAAAACAGCAGCAACGTACTTTTAATGAATTCCGTATACGCAATTTCCAAAGCTGTACGAAATAATATGGGCATCGCCGTCCTTCCTGACTACCTCATTAACAGCTACGACAATATTGTAAAAATCATGCCCAACCATAAACGCCCCCCCATTGACATGTTTTATGTCTACGCAGAGGAGCGGAGAAATTCTAAAAGAATCAAAGCCTTCAAAGATTTCCTTAGAGAAATGATTGAAGATACGCAATTTTGAAAAATATATTAGCATTTAATTATGTAACAGCATTCCCGATTCGCATGAACATGGATTAATGCGCGTGCAAAAAACGCATGGCCGAATTGCTATATTTGCGTTACTCATTTTTATATCATCCGCGTATAGTCTTCATATCAGCTCCTTGTAGTTGATCGGGTCTTCTTTAAGACCCACCGTCCCTTGGACGTAAAACCTCCCTGTTCAACTCACCAGACCTTCGGGTCTGGTTTTTTTTTGCTTTTCACAATCCATCACTGACCCCTTACGAAAGCATGTTAAACGCGCTATATTAGAAACATCTTTAAACCCACATTCGTGGCGGAGTAATAATCAACGTGGCAAAACAAAAAACAATAGTCGTCTTATTTAATTATGGCGGCGGCATGCGCGGCCTTATCCCCGCCCATATCATGAGCCGTATAGAAGACGCCACGGGTAAGCGCATGGCGGATATGGTGGATATCTTTGCTGGCCCCTCCACCGGCGCAATTCTCAACGCCGCTATGAATATTCCACATGATCAAAACCCAACACAACCCAAATTCCGCGCCCGCCATATGGTCAGATTTTATGAACGCGAGGGAATCAAAATATTCCCCCCCGATCGTTTTCGTGACTTCCGCGGATTTATCCATGATTTTAACAACCGCACGATGAAAATTGGCCAACTGCAAAATCTCTTTCGTCACGGCCATTACAAACCAAAACATCTCGCCCGCTGCCTTCAGGATTTGTACGGCGAAACTACATTAGCACAAAGCCTCAAAAGCCTAGTCATCCCCGTATATAATATTGATGGCGCACAAATGCCTATATTGGCCGAAGGTGGCGAAACGATTGACGCGCCGGTTCACACCACAAATAATTTCATTGATGGCGGCGGGCACGCCGTATGGCTTAAAAATATCCAACAAGGCCGCAACCTGACAAAAACGCCTAATGTCCGCTTGCAAGATGCCATTCTCGCTAGCTGCGCTGCTCCCACATATTTCCCATGCCACAGTTTTAACGTCGATAACCCACATACAAACCAAAACACTAACATTTCCGGCATTGACGGCTCAATTTTTGACAACCCCTGCATAAGCTACCACGGCGCTATACGACAGCATCTTGAGGCTGGAACACGCGTTATTATGGTTTTGTTGGGCACCGGTAGCGCCCTGAAATCCATCACCAAAGATGATTGGAACAATTACGGTAGTCTTGGCGTAGTCGATCCCGTAAATGATCTCCCGCTCATCAACATCCTTTTCCACGCACCAGAATCCGCGTTAATCGAAAGCTTTCGTCAAGAGCTTGGCAATGATTTGTTCGTCTTTAATAAATCCATCATCGGCGCAGACATCCCCGCCAATGCCAAACCCGAAAAAGCCATTGATGACGGCAGCCAAGACAACCTCCGCCGATTAAAAAACTTCGCCGAAATCATGCTCGAAGAACAACAGAGTGAATTTGACCGTTTGTGCCACCTCCTCGCACAAAACGCGGAAAAAAGCGCCTCTCCGCTTAGTATTTTCCAACGCCTGTTTGGTCATTAAAACAACCCTCTCATAAGCCATTCACAAAAAACTCGTTCAAAATTCCATTTTTTTCGTGAAATTTCAAATAGATCTGTTTATAAAAGATACATAAGAACAGTATAATATTAAAAAACAGGGACAATATGCACGATGGTTTAACAGCCCTGCGTAAGCTATGGCAACAATACACCAGTAAACTTGCGCGCGCGCCTTCCTATCAACCCGAAGACCGTGCCGATTTTGTTATCACACATGACAAAGTTACAGATGATCTAAAGACTTTAGATGATGGAGATCATAATCCGCTTATACGTCGACGTCTTCATAGCAATTGGCACCGCCTCCGCTTCAGCCTTGGCGACACAAATCATACAATGTATGTGGTGCCGCATAATCCCAACACGCCATATATAGGTAATTTTGTTTGGGAGACAGGCTGCGGAGATGATCCCCTCGCCTACGCTCCGGAAATTAGATATCTTTCAAAAGCGGGATTTGACGTTCTTACGATGCAACAGGTGCATAAAAAGGAACATCCAAACACAAGCATCCCTCGTTCGCAGAAACTCTACAATTGGGCGTATTTCAACATACGATCTCCTTTTCGGGTTTTAGAAGCGACAAACGCACCAACCTTCAGCATCGATCATTCTGCTGCTGCTGCATTAAAAACCGAAGAAATTATCCCCGCCAGCCTTACAAGGGAATTTGCTGAGCGTTATAACGCAATGATAAAACATAGCTTTGAAACCGCAAGCTATTTAGGCCCTGAAGGAGCCACGCGTCTGACTGTTGATATGTGCGATGATCGCCCAATCCGCAGCGGTGGATTGATCTCAAATTATGCTTATCGCGGCTATGTTCGTTTTTATGCAAAAAATGACGTGATCGGTTCAAATTGTGTTGATCGGCTTTATATGAAATATACCCATTCCGCAAGCACTTTAGAAGCCGTAAATTCAGGGTTAGCTGCAACCCATGGGGAAGCCATTGAATTTGATGACAAGGGAAACCCGCAATTAAGACGCATTGCAATATTGGCAAAAACACAACCCGACCACCCTGCCCTGCAACGCAGCATAACAATGATAGACGGCGCAGATGACCCAGGATCATCCCATATTGCCAACGAATTTCGTGACCGTACACACCCAAATGCGAAATTAATGATCTCGAAAATTTCCGAACACAACCCCATCAAACAAGACCCCGAAGTAATGAAATTCATCACCGAAGATGCCATCGCGCGCGCAAAGGAATTCGCCAAAGCCCACGGCACGCCATATACAAACGGAATCCTCGAACATATACTCGCACTAGAGCACGTCATTCCCGCGCGCGAAGCCTCAGAAATTCACGAACCAATCCAATATCGCGAAGCCGCGCTATAAAATTTAAGCCGCCTTCGCCTTACCTTGCAACGCCGAACAAGCTCTTTGAATACGACCGCACGCTTCGCGCAATGCTTCCTCGCTGGTGGCATAAGAAATGCGGAAATACGGCGACAAGCCAAACGCCTCACCCTGCACACAGGCAACGCCCTCACTCTCCAGCAAATAGGTCACAAAATCCTCATCACTTTCAATCACTTTGCCCGCAGGCGTTGTTTTACCAATACACCCCGCACATGATGGATACACGTAAAATGCCCCTTCAGGCGTTAAACACGAAATCCCATCCGCATCATTGAGCATGGCCACAACCAAATCACGCCGCTTTTTAAACGCATCATTGCGCGCAGTTAAAAAACTCTGATCTCCATTGAGCGCCGCCGCCGCCGCCGCTTGTGAGAT
>JBBKXA010000065.1:0-11704 GCA_037969235.1 Bdellovibrionales bacterium
AATACGCATGCTTTTAAACCCTGAGCTTGAAGAAGAAGTAATCGTTCGCCCCGACGGGATGATTTCTACGGCGCTGGGTCAAAATATTCCAGCCCTAGATATAACACCCGCAAAACTTGAGAGCGACCTTGAATATATCTATAGCGATGATCTCAGCGATCCTCGCATTTCCGTTATAGTCCGCTCCTTCGCCCCCACACGTATTTTCGTTCTTGGCGAGGTCGAAGAGCCTGGCGAATATATTTCGGTAGGCAAAGGCTTGTCGCTTCTCCAGGCTATCTCACGCGCGGGCGGTTTGAAAAACTCGGCTATGAAGGATCAAATTATCATCGTGCGCAAAGATAAAGATGATAATTCTGTAACCTACGCCGCCGATTACAACGCGGCGACAAGCGGCATGGATCCTATGGCTGATGTAAGGCTGGCGCCTTATGATGTAGTGTTTGTACCGCGCACAGCCGTGGCTAAGGTGTATGCGCAATATGAGCAATACGTGAAGCAATTCATCAATCCATCCCTTGGCTTTGGCGTGTCTTATAATATAAATCCAGATAATAATTGATCGGATTATAAAGGTTTGTAATGAATATTGAATATAACTTACGCGGAATTTTGCATGCTTTCTTTAAGCATAAAAAGAAATTCATCATCATTTTCCTGCTGTTTTTAATCTCAGGATTATACTTGCTCTTCAACGCAGTGCCCGTGTTTGAATCGCGCGGCAGCATGCTCGTTAAATTTGGGCAAGGCGCGCGCCCAGAAATGAACATGCCTGATAATCGACCTATTGAGCTTGCGCGCAATGACCGTAAAGAAATCATTGAATCTTATGTCCGCATATTACAAAGCCATGATCTGTTGAGTGATGTCGCCAGCGATGTCGGCATAGAGCGCTTATATCCATCAATGAATGGGCCTTCCAAAGAGCTTGCCACGCAAAATGCTGTCATGAATTTGCTGGATGGTGACATGAATATCTACACAGGCGATGAGAGTAATTTGATCGAAGTGTACGTTGAAAATGGCGATCCCGCGATCGCCGCGCAATTTGCTAAAAAGCTCATGGAAATGTTTATCATTCGCCAAGCCGAAGTTTACAACAATGTGCAATCCAGCTTTTTGGACACGCAGATAGAAGCCATGCGCGATCGCTTGGCAAAATCCCGCGAAAAATTGCGTACATTCAAAGGTGAAAAGGGAATTTCCGCTATCGATGAAGAAATGGCTGAGCTTTTGAAGGAAAAAACCAGCCTCTCCACCGCCGCGTTCCAATCCACCACCGAAGCGCAAATTCAATCCGCCACCGAAGCACAGACAGCATTGGCGCAAATTAAATCCGAACAAGCGGATATGCGCGCCACATACAAGCCTGACAGTCCGCTACTGAAACAAATGAATGAATCTGTAGCCATTGCCAAAAAAGAACTCTATTCCCGCCAAGCCGATGTAAGAGCAAAGGGAAGCGCCACAAACTCGCTCAAATCAAAAATTGCCAGCATCAATCAACGCATCAGCTGGCTGGAACAGCAACGCGGAGAATATAACGAGCTGGAACAGCAAATCCGCATGGATGAGGAAAACTACCAATATTACCAACAGCGTGGCGAAGAAGCGCGGGTGAATAATTTGCTCAACTCACAAAACATCACGCGTATTTCAATCATTGATACTCCCACCGCGTCGCCAATTCCCGTTAGACCGAATAAGAAACTCATCCTGCTAGCCTTCCTCATGGCGGGAATGCTCTGCGGTTTAGCTGCCGTTTTAATCAGCGAAGTGTTAGATGACCGTTTAATCACGTCCGATCAGGTTCGCGCCGCGACTGGCCTTCCCGTGCTTGCGAGTTTCAGCAAAGCCAAAAGGAGAAAAAAATATGTCATCAGCAACAGATAGCGCGGCAATGATAAACCAAGCAGATTTTGAAAACGCGCTGAATGTGGCGCGATCACGTCCGCTATCGGATAATTTCACGCCGCAATTGCCAAGCGAGAAAATTTCTTCTCTCATGGCCGCAACCAGCCCCGAAATAAATCCCGAGGCGAGCGAGCAAGGCTCATCAATAATCCACTACACCAGCGCCTATAGCAGCGAAAGCGCAGAGATGATCGCCTTCGAAGTAGCACACAACGCAGCCCTAGAAAACAAACAGGTGCTATTCATCGATTGCAGCCAAAAACCCACCAGCTTTTTCAAAAATTTAAAAAATCAAAACTCAATATCCTTTTATAAATATCTATCCCAGCCCACCGCGGACACAACGCCGTTCACATTATTTGATGGCACATCATTGTTTTATGCGAAGGCAGGATTTCACGGCGATGGAAAAAACGGCGGCTTCCCCCTTGATGCCAAACTTACTGACAGTTTGTTCACAAAACTCCGCCACGTTTTTGATTTGATTATTATCTATTCGGATAATGCACTGGATCGTGGAATTTTGCCAATATTTGCATCAAAAGTGCAAAACAACATCATCATCGTTGAAGCCGAGCGCACCCGCGTTCCCGTACTACAACTTATGAAAGACGGCATAGAATCGCGTGGCGGCAAAATCTCCGGCGTAGTCCTAAATAACCGCCGCTTCTACACGCCACGCTGGTTGTACGCGCTGTTATTTAGGTGAACTTGGTTCTTCTTAGGTCAAACAAGCGTACGGCAATTATTTCGTACGAAAAAGCGTAATTAAGCGTCTCTCTACAAACCAATAAAACCCTACGGAAAATGCAATCGCCGCCGCGATCAGTCCTACAAACATAAGCGGCGCTGGGAGAATGTTGTGAAGGGATAGCTTCTCCAGAACTTTATAGCAGATCAGCATGAACGGCATATGTATTAGATAAAGTGAATAGCTCGCATCCCCGATTAAAATAAGAGGTTTGAAACGATTGGTATTTAGCCCAGTAATTTTTGTAACGCTTAATACCATAGCAGCGCCTAGCCCATATAAAATTGTGCGCAATGGTTTATACCATTCAACAAACCCGTAAGCTTCGGCAACACCGACACATAGAAAAAGCATCAACCCCAATATAGCCAATTTTAAACATGATGCAGGGCTTTGTTTTTGTAAAAACTGAGCTGCAACAATGCCGAAGAAAAACAGAAGGTTATAGGCCGAAAAAATAAATAAAAGCGGGAACATTTCGGTATTAATGAACAAATTGATTACACATCCCAACCCCCAAAATAAAAATGCTATACCTCCCCAAGTGCGGTGACAAATGAGAAGAGTAAAGAAGAAATAGAACAACATCTCATGCTGCAGCGTCCATGCAATTTCTAAAATCGCATCAAAAGGCAACGGCAATAAAGTGGCACTTAATAAAGCGTGTTTAAGATTGCGCGCATTGTCTGGCCCTGATTCAGGGAATATAAAATAAAGCACAATCAGGCCAGATAAAATCAACCAATAAACAGGATATATTCGCGTAAAGCGCTTATATATAAAGGGTTTTGTTTTTGATAGGACGCCGACATCCTTCGCGTGGATAAGCCACATTATAAATCCACTAATCACGAAAAATAATTCTACCCCAGCATACCCCATATTAAATGGCAGGAAGTAGGACGCGCCAAGCTCAATTTTCTGCGGCAAAACGTAAATATGAGCATGAAAAACAACAACCATTATGGCCGCAAGCGCTCTTAATATTTGAAGGGAATAAAGTTTGTGTTGCATAATTATGAAGTTTTAAAGCATTAACAGCTCTGTGTCTAATCTTAAACGGCGTTATTGTATGCACAGTTAACGGTAGTGTCGCAAACGTTAACAGGTTGTCTATATTGACAATACAACATTCCAAAAGGGTGCGCATTGCCATACTTTGTACCTATTAAGCTAAATGTGATAATATTCATTACGGAAAATAATATTATTTTAGCTACTGTATTTTAGTTATCACATCTTCATTTTGATGCAAAATATGCAGAATGAGAATACCGTAGTCAGTCGCTTTGTAGAAAAACACATGATATCCATGCTCATGTCGATGAAACTCATGAAACTTTCGTCCAAGAGTTGGTTGAACTGCTAATAGTTCGAAGGTTCTATGTATAGACAAATAATATTCTTCTGCTTTGGCTTCGCCAAAACTCAGAAGTGAGTATTCGTATATTTCTGCTAATTTTTTATAGGCGTCTTCGGATAGTTTATAAACGGCCATTTTTCTTTAATCTTTCTTTGACGCTTTGCATGATATCAGGAACGCTATAGTCGCTTATACCACTTTGTTCCGATTGTCTCAGAAGATTAAGAAGTTGTTGTTCATCAGATAGCTTTTCGCGGTCTTTTCTTACTAAATCTCTGATATACTCACTTTCATTGTGGTAATCACCAGATTGTACGCGGCTTTTAATAAAGCCACGCAATTGTTCAGATAAAGAGACGCTCATAGAAGACATATAAAACTCCTTGTTATTAATGTTTATTATAGCACTAAATGCTATTTGATAGCAATAGTTAATAAAGAATAATGTATGTTACGCAAATTATTGGGTTTTTTGAAGACAATTGATGCTTTCAATAAAAGTTGAATGTTTACATTTAAAATAGTAGTAATAATTTAAAAATATATAATGCAGAGCATAAAATGGGTAACAATTAAATGTCAAAATTAAAAATAATTATTATAGCCTGCCTCTTACTTTTTACATTTCTTATGTACAGTAATTTTGTTGAAAAAGAGCCTTTGGAAAATAGTTATGATGCTACACAAGATAGCTATGTCGAAGAAGAGCAGTTAGGGCACGGCTATGCTAAAAAAGGTGGCCATATTATCTTTAACGGACAACGTATTGACCGTGCCGGAAGTCAAGATATTGATAAGTTTTCTAAAACAGTACGCCGCCCACTTACTCTCGCCCAAAACGTGGATGTTAATAGCTTTAAGGCGTTAAGCAGCTCATACACAAAAGATAAAAATAAAGTATATTATAGATGGGTCAGTCCTGGGCGGTTTTGGGTAGTAGAATTGCCAAATGCAAACCCAGCAACATTTGAAGTCTTAGGTTTTGAGTTAGCTAGAGATGATCGGCAAATGTGGAGCTATGGCTCTCCTATTTCTGGGGATGTGGCTACAGCAGAAATAGTTTTAGACAATTCTGGCACCCCAAACACATTCCGTGTATGGAAAGACAAAGACAGAGTATATTATAACGGCATAATGGTGATGCAGAATGCTGATCCAAATACGTTTCGCCATCTAGACCAAGGATATTACCGTGATGATAAAAATGTATATTGGAGCAATGAACTTCTTAACGGAGCAGATCCAGAAACTTTTAAAACTTATGGTGATGTGCCATATGCCGCAGATAAAAATCATGTTTGGCGTGGCAGTAAAATTATAAAAAATGCAGATGCCCCGTCATTTGTTTTTCTACATAATGGTGTTTACAAAGATAAAAATGGTGTTTTTACACTTCGGGATAGTGTCTTTAATGCTGATATCCCCACCTTTAAAAAAATTATGTCTTTAAAGGATGGTGGATCTATTTCTAATGATGGAGCACTCTTCGAAGACACCTTGAGATATTACGTATATATATCATCATCTGACGATATATATGCGCTTGAGCCTACAGCAAACTCAATTTTTATATCGAAGCTAATTTGGCTAAATGAGCCACACACAAATGTCCCGATTCATGGTGCCACGATTTCAGCTGTACTCAATGGGAATGCTCTTTCGGATGTTAAGCTAACTTTGCAGCATCAGTATAAAGATTCTCAACAATTTGAATTTTGGAAAAGAAAAATAATAAGTTCAAAACCTGGGTTTATTGAAGCAAGTAGCTACATAAATAATAAATAAAAACCTCTAAGCCATTGATATTGAAAGATGATAATGTATCTTATGGGACTAATATGGTTGTTGTATGTTTAAAAATTCATCAGGCCATTTGCGAGCTGTGTGCATTACGGCAAGAATTTGAATATTTTTCTCTGTAACAATATAAGGAAGAATATACGGAATATTATTTATAACCAACTCTCTTGTCCATTTTACACGGCCAACGCGTCCAATTTCAGGGTTATGAGATAGGCTGTCTGCAGCGGCCTTTATTTTAACTAGAACCTCATATGCAGCTTTGGGACTTTTTTGTGCTATATATGAGCCGATGATCTTTAAATCTTCTGTGGCCTCTTGAAGCCATACAACTGATTTCATGATTTAAAGGTCTCTATCAGGCTATCGACGTCCGTACTCGAATTAAAAATTGCGTTTTTGCTTTGGGCTTTATCCAAGCGGTCTTGAATACGCTTAGTTTGCCAATCATAAAGATCGATGTACTGATGAAGGGCTTGATTGACAAGCCAGTTTCGTGAACGATCTTCGCTTGCGGCTATAGCATCAAGTTTTTTTTGCATATCCACCGTAACGGCTACGCTCATGCGTCCTGTATCACTTGCCATAGAAACCTCCATAATTTAATCAAAAGTAATCATTATTAATCTTATCAAAAGATTATACGAATATCAATGATAAAATTTATTGTCCCGATTGACGGGGCTCTATTTATTAAAATTATCGTTTAAAATCAATTGGTTGCGGGAGTAGGATTTGAACCTACGACCTTCAGGTTATGAGCCGTATATGCTTATATATTAAAGCATTGATATTGTTGAAATATTCAGCTTTAAAAATTTGTATGTGTAATATACTGTGTAAGTATTTAGGGTTATTTTGAATCTAATTTATACTATTTTCAGCTTGTGGATAAAGTTTTTTGGCAATGTTAAAAAGATGCTGTCAGACGGTATTTGAGAATTTTTGCTTTAGTCTGACAAGACCCGTTTGACGCATACTCATAGGCCGACATCAGCGAACAAGGCATTCCGGCTTAAGAGCAAGCTGTTTGCAATTACGAGCAAGAAAAAAAGTTGGACAACCTCTATAGAGATATTGGTGAACTGCATGGTGCAATTCTTGATACAGTCGCGACAAAAATAAAGGCTGGTAAAATACAAGAAGCTAATGAATAAAAGCAGAGGTTACGGCCTCTGCTGGAACGCTCTGTTGAGTAGTCGTGAAATCCATTTCCCAATTGCTGGAACGCCCAGCGGGTACATTTTGGGTTTTAAAGGATTAAATGTCTATTGAATTAAATTTGCAGAATTTGAGAAGCACATATTTATTTTATGTACAGGTGAATGAGCCTTAAAAGCTACTCCTAATTCGCTGGACTACGTTGCCATCAGGCCGCCGTGAAATTGGCCGTAGCATGATTGGGAAATTTAACGCTATTCAGGCATAAAAGATTCATCATCATGCTACGACACAACCCATTTATTCATCGGAATTTACATGGTTTGCTGTCATAAGTTTTATTTCCTCCTTGTAAGCATGTAAACCAAACCAGACAAGAAAGACAACGCAGATAATACCTGACATGATAAAAGCAATGTTGCGCCATATACCCTCTGGCACAGTGTACGCTAGTGCGAATGGCAAGACGCCAGCGACGCTTGTAACAAACATTGACGCTATCGAAGCGCCCATCGCTGCTTGTAAATGCAGTATTTTGTTGTTTTGGGAAGGAGCTATTATAGTGACCATAAAAGTCTTCTCCTTTTTAGAAAGAGTTGAATTATTCATACTTATTTCCTGACATGAAAAATTGTTATAAACCACCGCAAATGTCCCTGACCTTTGTCTTTTAAGGGTGAGTAGATAATGCGGGTTACAAATGATGCTATGTAAGGATTGCAGGCGGTGCACGAGGCTGTATTTCACTTAAATACAAATGCTGATGATGGATGTTTGCAACATCATAAAACAGCGTTAATTTAAATGGCCTTTGCAAGGTGTAGAGCGTTACTACACCTTTTGATAGCGGCGTATCTGGGCTGGCATCACCATCGACCAGTTTAAAAGTCCCTTGAACGCGAGAAGCAAATTCAACCGCGTGATGGGCTTTCAGAGCAGGATAATCTATAGGTGCGAGTGCATTTACAGAAGATACGTGAATGGCAGATGGAAGTTCAAGCTGGGAATTGTGAAGCGTAAAAAAGACGGCGAGCAACACAAAAAGAAAACCCGCTACAATGTTGGGTTTTCTTTTTTGAAGGGTACATGATGGGTAAAATAACGTAATCATTCTACTTAATCTTATTATTTTCTTTGGTATTATAGTCCTTTGTTTTCCGAAGTGACAAGCCGATACCTCCGCCTAATATGCCTATTGTTACACCAAGAGACAGCAGAGGAGGAAATTTGACAATATCCAACATATCGGTCAGGAATATTTTTGAACCAATAAATATCAAGACAATCGAAAGAGCGTATTTCAAATAAACGAAACGTGTAATCATTGCTGCAAGCGTGAAATAAAGAGCCCGTAATCCTAAGATTGCAAAAATGTTACTCGTATATACAATATAAGGGTCTGTTGTAATTGCAAAAATAGCGGGAATAGAATCAACGGCAAAAATAACATCGGCAATCTCTATCATAACCAATGCGACAAAAAGAGGTGTCAGATATAAGACAGATTTCCCAGATTTTGAATGGTTTTTACGAACAAAAAAATCATGCCCGCTCAGATCTTTTGATATACGAAAATGTTTTTGCATAAATTTTAGAACAAAATTATCACCTATGTCTTTTTCATGCTCTGAGGCGAACAACATCTTAACACCCGTAAAGACGAGAAATGCAGCAAATATATAAAGTATCCATTCAAAGTTATGTACGAGAGCCGCGCCAAAGCCAATCATTATACCGCGAAGAACAAGAACACCAAGTATTCCCCAAAATAAAACGCGATGCTGGTAAAGTCGGGGAATTCGAAAATAGGCAAAAATCATTGCAATAACAAAGATGTTATCCATCGCCAATGTTTTTTCAACAACAAAGCCTGTTACGTATTCAATGGCCTTTTGATCCCCAAGACTCCACCATATCCATCCGCCAAACAGCAGGCCGATACTTATATAGAACCCCGACATTAAAAGGCTTTCTTTAACCTCTATTTCGTGATCTTTTTTGTTAAAAACGCCAAGATCTACGACCAGAAGCGTTAGAACGATTACTATAAAAACGGCCCACATCCAAATGGGCTTATGCAGAAATTCGCTTGAAAGGCCTAAAATAATATCGTCCATGCTGGATGCTTTCTAAATTATTTATGAATCGGCAATTGCCTTAAATTACGATTATAAATTACAAATATTACATGAACCTGACACAAAAAGCCCCGGATTTTAAGTCCGGGGCTTTATTGTTATACTAACGTAACAGCTTTATTCTGCAGAGTGCGACTCTTCAGCGTGCACAATTTTACCGTCTTTTATTGTTACAGTTGTTTCATCTTCAAGTACGTGCGTTCCATCAGGGGCTGGAGTTTCTATATTTTCCGCATCAACAACAAAAACTTCCTCACCTTTTACAAGCACTTTCGTGCCATCTTTAAGTGTCAATTCTTTTACCATGACTTCTTCAGAAGATTGAGTATATCCCGTGGTTGTATCTGAATCCTGAGCATGTGAAGTTAGCGGTGCACCAAGCACCAAAACGGCTAAAGCCGTAGTCATTAAGAGTGTTTTTTTCATGTTTTTCTCCTGAAAAAAGTTGTTAAACGCCCTGCCTGCGGCAGAGCGGTCGTGCGCTTTCTTCCGGCAGAAAAACACTGCCAAGCGAAAAAGCTTCCTACAGATACTTATAATAAATCGAAAATATGACATGAACCTTACATCAAAGTCTCTAATGGTCATTTTCTTGTAAGATAAAAGATGTAATCTGTCTGATGCAGATACTAAAAGGTCAGGAACAATAGATGAGAATACTTCTTGTTGAAGATGATGAGATGTTTGGGGAGGCCACCAAAGCAGGGCTTGAGCAAGCAGCCTATGCTGTAGATTGGGTTACTGATATAGAAACCGCTAGATCTGCTCTTTTGTCTTATGAGTATGATATCATTCTTTTAGATATCGGCCTGCCTGATGGTGAAGGAACTATTATCCTAAAAGAATTGCGCGCGCGTCGAAATGGCGTACCAGTTTTAATCATGACGGCTCGTGATGCGCTTAATGATAAAGTTATCGGACTTGATATGGGGGCGGACGACTATCTGGTTAAGCCTTTTGACCTAGACGAACTTTACGCACGTATCCGCGCACTCAGCCGTCGAAAAAACAGAACATCTGCTGCACCGGATATAATGTCCGGAGAATTGCGGCTGGATCCAAGCTCTCTTAAGGCGTGGCATAAAGGTGTACTGATTGATCTTGGTCCAAAAGAGTTCCGCATTCTACAACACCTCGTTGAGAAGGCGGGAAAGATTGTGCAAAAGGAAAAACTAGAAGAGTTATTATACAGCTGGGATCATGAAATTGAGAGCAACGCCATTGAAGTACACATGCACCGGATACGTAAAAAACTAGGTAAAGAAATCATAAAAACTATTCGTGGTGTGGGATATATGATTGAAGAAAAGCGAATATAATCATGCACTTTTTTTATAATCCCTCTCTTAAAAAACGCCTTCTGCTCCTTCTTCTGGGGTTGATTCTGATCGTCTGGGGAATGGTGACGGTTTCGGCCTATTTTACTATTCGCGTTGAAATGAGAAAACTTCTGGATACTCAGGTTGCACAGGTTGCTTATTCTCTGCTTGAAATCAATCTTGAAAAAATTCACGAATATGAAGCAAAAATCCCAGAGGATATTTATAACTTTTTGCGGGAAGATAAGAACAATCTGGACATACGTTATCAGATATGGAAAGGAGATAAACTATTACTCCAGTCTTTAACAGCCCCAGATTATCGGCTTGAACTTCAAGAAGGATTCAATGACGTAGATTTGAATGAAAATCGCTGGCGCATTTTGTATATTTCTGTTCCAGGCAAGAAAAAAACAGATGTGGTTGTTATGGCACGTCATGATATTGAGGATTTCTTTCTTCACCCATTTTCAGAAATTGTTTTGATACACATGGTTGCTCAAATGCTTTTGATAGCATTTATTGTATGGTTTTCCGTAGGGCAAGGGCTAAGGCCGCTTAAATCTGTGGCCAGTGCCATTGGCCAGCGCAACTACAACGACCTTAGTCCGATTGAGGAACGCAATGTACCTGAAGAATTGGAACTTGTCGTTTCTTCCGTCAACAAGCTTTTTGTTAGATTAAAAGAGTCTTTTGAATCGGAAAAGCAATTTACCAACCATGCTGCGCATGAGCTTCGTACACCTTTGGCTGCGCTTAAAATGCAGGCACAAGTTGCCATTCGCGAAACAGATCCAGTGAAACAAAAAAAGCAATTGCAGAATATCGTTCGGGGTGTTGACCGCGCCAACCATTTAGTATCACAGCTTTTATCCATGGCGCGGCTAGAACCGGAAAGTGAACAGCGTCTTGAGATGGCAGATACTGCACTAGATAAAATTATCCTTAGAGCGGCTAGCGATATAAGTATCTTTTCTACACCGAAAAATATTAAATTCCATCTGCCGGAGGCTTCGAATGCGGTAATAAAAAGTGACGCGGCATCGCTTGAGATTCTAGTAAAAAACCTGCTGGATAATGCGGTGCGCTATAGTCCTGAAAATTCCAATATCTATGTCCGCCTGCATAACACGAAAGATAAAATTGAACTAATCATCGATGACGAAGGTCCGGGCATCCCCGAACATCTGCGTCTAAAAGTATTCGACCATTTTTATCGTATACCCGGCAGCAAATCCGAAGGCATCGGCATTGGCCT
>JBBKXA010000066.1:0-8788 GCA_037969235.1 Bdellovibrionales bacterium
CACACCCAATATTTCGTAATATGTTTTAGCCATAATATTCCTCGCAATTAATCTACGCATTGCTATATGTAATGGATGGAATTGTCAATAAAAATATGAAAAACTAATAAAGCCCTTGCCAAACTATGAATAAATTCCTATAATATATCTAAAACATAGGAGTTTCTATCATGCCACCCATTTACACCAAAACCGCCATTCGCCTTGGCATTCATGAATTTAAGACCCATATCGCGCATTATATCCGTGAGCTGAATAAGGGGGAGTATACGCAAATTATCCTCACCTCACGCGGGAAGCCGATTGGCGGGTTTTATACATTCGAAGGGGTGCGGGCGCGGGAGCAGCGGGAGAAAATGAAGGAGTTGCTGAGCGGGTCTGATGTGTCGCTATCGGGTCTGCTTGGCGGGTCTGATTGAGGCGTAGATCATGCGCGAAGCCTTGAAAACCTTCAACCGCAGCATCACTTTTCAAATCCAAACAGACTTAGTCCGAAAAGCGGGTCAGCATTGCAATAATTTCGCTTTACTAATTTTGGCGGCGTGGTATTTGTTTAATCCTGTTTGCCTAAACAAGACAAAACTAGGAGAAAAAATGGCATATAAAGTACTCATCAGCGACAAGCTGGACCCCTTGGCTGTGGGCATATTTGAAAAAAACGGTATTAGCGTTGATTTCAAACCTGGCCTTTCCGCGCAAGAACAACTCGCGATTATTGATCAATATGATGGTTTGGCGGTGCGTAGCGAAACGACGGCAACGCCAGAATTGATTAAGGCTGGTAAAAAGCTGAAAGTCATAGGCCGCGCGGGTATTGGCGTAGATAATATCGACATCCCCACCGCGACCGAGGCGGGAATTGTAGTGATGAATACGCCATTTGGAAATTCCATTACGACGGCTGAACATGCGATTGCGATGATGTTTGCGCTGGCGCGTCAAATCCCTCAGGCATTCGCTTCAACTCATGCGGGCAAGTGGGAGAAGAAAAAATTTATGGGCACCGAGCTTTATAACAAAGTTCTAGGTGTTATTGGATGCGGCAATATTGGCGGGATCGCCGCCAGCCGTGGTGTTGGTTTAAAGATGCAAGTGATTGCGTTTGATCCGTTCCTTACCGAAGAACGCGCCGCAGATTTGGGCGTGAAAAAGGTTGAGCTGGATGAATTATTCGCTAAGGCAGATTTCATCACTATTCATGTGCCGAAAAATGACAAAACCAGCAATTTGATTAATAAAAACTCGATCGCTAAAATGAAAGACGGCGTGCGCATTATTAACTGCGCCCGCGGCGGTATTATAAACGAGGCGGATTTACTGGAAGCCCTGAACAGCGGCAAAGTTGCGGGCGCAGCTTTGGATGTGTTTGAAAAAGAACCCGCGACGGAAAATCCGTTATTTGGACATGATAATGTGGTGTGCACCCCGCATTTGGGCGCGGCGACAAGCGAAGCACAAGTCAATGTGGCGTTGCAGGTAGCCGAACAGATGAGTGATTATCTGGTTAATGGCGCGGTGACCAATGCATTGAACATGGCGTCTATTTCCGCTGAAGATGCGCCAAAGCTTAAGCCGTATTTGAAATTGGCTGAGCAATTGGGCAGTTTCGCTGGGCAAATCACCAATAGCGCGATTAAGAAAATCGAGATTGAATTTGAAGGGACAATTACGGATATCAATACTGATCCCATCACTTCGACATTATTGGCGACGTTGCTGGGTTCACAAATCGAATCTGTGAACATGGTTAATGCGATGCAGATCGCCGAAAGCCGCGGTATTCAACTGAAGCAGAGTTATAATAACGAGCAGAAAAACTGGCGCTCGATGATTAATGTGATTGTAACGTCTGAAAAACGTGTACGCAATGTGACGGGAACGTTGTTTACTGGGCGTGAGCCACGGATTGTCAATATTGAAGGTGTGCCCATTGAAGTGGCGCTTCAGCCGAACATGATTTTCATTCGTAATGATGATAAGCCAGGGATGATCGGTGATTTAGGAATGTTGCTCGGCGCGGAAGGCTTGAATGTTGCTGATTTCCGTTTGGGACGCAAAGATGATAAATCAGGTGCAATTTGTTTGGTGGCTTTGGATGCGCCAATCAGTGATGAGCTTTATGAGAAAATTTGCGCGCAACCACAAATTACGAGTGCGAAGCGCCTGAATTTTTAAATTTGGCTTCTATTTGTGCCTATCGAAATAGCGTTTGCACGCGGCTTTTAATTCTAAAGCCATGGCTTGGCCCGAATCACCGCCGTCGCCGGTCATTTTGTTTTTAATGATGGCTTTTATAGTTTGGTGGTAGGATGTGATTATAGATATAGCATCGTTATCGAGTGTTTTCACGTGCTCCATAAAACCCAGCATGATGTTGGCGAGGTTACCCACCAATGTGTAGTGGAAGATCACGGCGTTGGCTTTAAGCTGCATAACGGGCGCGGTTAAATCTTGAATGATTTTTTTATCGGTTTGTTCGCCTGTTTTTGCTGTTTTTATGGCTTGTTCCAAATCGTCCAAATACTCCTGCGCCAATGGTGCGAAATCTACCTTGTTGCTTTCAATAACATGTTGCGCCCGCTCAATCGCTTTTTCATCAAGAAAAACCGTGTTGGTTTTGGCTTGAAGAGATTTATCGGCTTTGTATAGTTTAAATGTTTTTTTGGGCTGATCAGTATCCATTTTACTCCAAATTTTTTATAAATCACTATCGCGGCGGTAAATGCCACGGTAGCTAGGGGAATGTTTGCGACGACGGCGGTCTGGACCAAAGAAATCACGGGTCTCGACGAAATCTCGCGGTTTATTAACTACATGCGCTAAACGCCGCGCAAGATCTTTGGCTGAGAAGGGCTTGACGATAAATTCCGTAATTCCAGTGTCGCGCGCTTGGTATACCCGCGGCAAAGCGCTAAAGCCTGTCATCATAATAATAGGAACGGTACGATTAGGAGAGCGCTTATCGTTACGAATTTTTTCAGCGAGTTCGATGCCCGATATCGGTTCCATTTGCCAATCGGCGATCACAATATCTGGATTTGTACGGATAAAAGTTTTGAAGCCTTCTTCGCCGTTTACTGCTGTATCGAGAGAGCCTACACCCATTACATCAAGCACGGAGGTTACTAATTGTTGCATGGGCAGCGTGTCTTCAACGACAAGGACGCTTAATTTTGAAAATTGAAAAGACATGTTTTTTACTTTACATCAGTGATGTTCGATTAATCATATTTTATGTTGGGGGTGCGTGCAGTGTCAAAGGAAAAGCGTTTAAGATTATTCGGTAGGTGTGGCAGGCGGAAATGGGGGGATTTTTGTCATTCAAAATACTGGATTTTAGTTGTTTAATGGTGTATGAAGCAAGTTCTCACTGTTGCATTGTAATAACATGTTTATCTAATTTTAATAAGTGTGATGCAATAATGGATATGTTGTGTATGTAGATCACAGCATTTATAAAATTGAAATATTGGGCAAACTTCAACATAAGGGCACTGTAACGACGCATTTTCATTTATTTTCAATGCTAAATATTATCAAAGCATTCTTAACATAATTGTTGACATAGCGTCATAAATTTGTTAGTTTTGTTTATTCCATTAATAACTTGTTAAGATTCTTTCGTAATTTCGAAGGGTTTTCTACAAGTTATTTAAGATATAATTTATTGCGTTGACTGCGTTACCACTAAGGAGAGAAAAATGGCAAACGATAATAACAATCAAAATACACCAGACAATATTCAAAGTGAGAATCAAAACCAAGTTGAAAATGCGAAAGTTGAAGGTAGCGCTCAAGACGAAACTGGGCAGGTAAACGCAGAAGGTGTTGAAATACAAAATCTCCTTCCTGAGGGCGCGATTGACGCGACCGCGGGTGTTGATGGTGAGGTGGCCATTCAATCTATTGATGGCGTTTGTGTGGCCACAAGCGATGACGCTACTGCGGATCTCGTTAAGCCAATCATGATCCAAAAGCCTGAATGTGGTGATACAACAGAAATTACAGTTGCTCCTGGTCAAAAATACTTTTTTGATTTTAATGAAAACAATGTTGAGAAATTTGTTCAAGAAGGTGGAAATCTGACGCTGAAGTTTGCCGATGGCAGCGCGATTGTTCTTGTTGGATTTGCTGATGCGTCTGCATCTGACTTGCCTGTTAAATTAGCGTTCAGCGATGCGCTTTCTCTCGATCAGCTGAATAATCTTATCGAAGTGGTTGAAAACCAACCTGATCAAACAGAACTACAGCAGCAAGAAGAAGTTGCTGATAGTGGTGAGAGTGAAGATACAGGATCCGAGCAGTTTGGCACGATTGAGCCTGCGGCTGGTGATGAGCCAACAATTGCGGAAGAGGTCATTGCTCAGGCTGAAGAGGCTGGTGAAAATGTTGCAGATATTGAGCCTGCCGCTGGTGAAGATGTTGCGAATATTGAACCTGCCGCTGGTGGAGAAGATGGTGCGCAAAACTCTGGATTTACATTTAACACGCCCACATCCGAAGCGGTTGGTGCTTTGGCGGCGGTTGGTCCAATTGACCCTACAGCTTTAAGATATGGTGTTGATTTTTCAAGACCTGAAGTGTTTATTGATAATCGAGAATTTGACGATCAGCCTATAATTTTCAGCCCTAAAGCACTTGATCTTGATGAGACGGATCTGGCGCCTAATCTTGCGGCTAATGGCAAGGTTTTTGTTGATTTTGGTGACGATGGCCCAGGTGTAATTTGTGCCGACGGAAATTTTGACGTTAGTGGTTCGCTATTGAATGGTGATTTTACATCGGGCGGCGAAGTGATCACTGTTACGCCGAAAGTAGGCGATAATGGGTATGTAGGCACACTAGCAAACGGGACGATTGTATTTGATCTGACGATTGATAAAAACACAGGTGAGTTTGAATTTACGCAATTTGGTCCTTTAGATCACAATGATCCGAATGATCCGAATGATGTAATCCAGTTGACGTTTGGTGTATTTGCACAAGATTCTGATGGTGATAAGGTTTCGACGCAGATCGTTATTAATATTGCTGATGACGTGCCTTTGGTGGCGAAGCCAGATGAAAATACAATTGATGAAACGAACCTTAATGGTGGACCGATTGTTGTGAATGATCAACTTATTGTTGATTTTGGAAATGATGTTGGTGGGAAAATTCTGCCTGAGGGCTCAAGCACTTTTGATGGCGTTGCGGCGCTGACATCTGGTGGGCAGCCTATTACTATTACGGCGACGGCGAATGGTTATGTTGGGACATTGCCAGGCGGAGCTTTGGCGTTTGTATTGGAGATTGATCCCACAACAGGTGCGTACACATATACGCAGAATGTGAATTTGGACCATGATGATCCGGGTGCGGATACTATCTCAATACATTTTGACGTATTGGTACAAGATTTTGATGGCGACCAAACAGAGACGATGATCACAATCAATATTGTAGATTCTGTTCCTGTGATTAATGTTGTTCCGAAACTTGGCGATGGTTTGGAAATTGTTGATGAGACGGATCTTCCAGGTGAAGCACGTAATGGTCAATTGACTGTTGATTTTGGTTCCGACGCAACTGGCGCGGCGATTACGCCTAATGACACGTTCGTGTCTTCAGGCTCGCAATTGAATAATGCGCTGACATCTAATGGTGAAGCGGTAACGGTTACGCTGGTTGGCGACACATATACAGGTACTACGGCAAGCGGCACAGATGTGTTCACGCTACAGGTGCGCCCTGACGGATCTTACACATTTGATTTGTTGGGTACGTTGGATCATAACGATCCGAACGATCCGAATGATATTATCAATTTGGAATTTGGTGTTGTCGCTACAGATGGTGACGGCGATATGGCCACAAGCACAATTTTGGTTAAAGTTAAAGATGATGTGCCGACTATTGGCGATTCCAAGGGCAATGTAGACGAGACAAATTTTGATAATGGCCCGCTGGAATATTCAGACGCATTAATCAGCGACTTTGGTGCGGAAACTGCTTCTATTACACCGCGCGGCGATATTGGCGCGAAAGTGAACGGCAATCCTATTGCGTTGACATCCAAAGGTGAGGCTGTGATTTTCACACAGACTGTTAATGGCTATGTGGGGACTTTGGCTAATGGTAATTTGGTATTTACGCTCGAAGTGGATGCACAGAGCGGTAAATATAATTATACGCAAAGTCTGCCTTTTGACCACCCTGATGCGGCGGATCCTAATGACACGATAGATTTGGTGTTTGGTGTTCAAGTTGAAAGCTTTGACGGTACAACGGCCAATGCAGACATCACGATTACGGTTGCGGATGATGGTCCGATTGCCAATGATGATTCAAACGGCGCGGAAGAAGGTCAGGATATTACTGGTTCGGTCATTACCAATGATGACCTTTCCCAAGACATTGATAATATTGTCACGCAATTTGAAGTGAATGGTAATACCTATGGAATTCCAGTCGGTGGATCAAATAGTGTTACAACCCCGTTGGGGACGTTTGTTCTCAATAGTAACGGGACATATACATTCAGCGCAGTTGATTCTGGTGATCCAGATGGGACGTTGCAAATTAAATACACACTCAAAGACTTTGACGGCGATACGGATACTGCTGTGTTGTCTATCCGTGTGACTCCTGATGGGCAGCCTGTGGCGGCCACGGGTTCAACCGAAGTGGATGAAACGAATTTAGTTGGTGGCATTACATCCATCACAGAGCAACTTGATGTTGATTTTGGTCTGGATGGTGCGGGTACAATTGGCCCTGATGGCTCATTTGTTGCTGGTGGTTCATTAGCGAATAATGCGCTGACTTCTCATGGCATGCCTGTTACTGTAGGCCAAACGCCTAATGGTTATGAAGGTGTTGCATCTAATGGTGATGTTATCTTTACGCTGACTGTTCAAAATAACGGTGAGTATACGTTTGATTTGACAGGGACACTTGATCATGCCGATGATACGGATCCCAATGATGTTATTACATTAGAATTTGGTGTGCAGATTGCTGATGCGGATAATGATACGGCTTCGGGTAAAATTACGATCCGTGTGTTGGATGATGCGCCTGTTGCGTATGATGATTCCGCAACGGTTGTTGAAAATACAACGACTGTAAATGGTAATGTAACTGCCAATGATATTGGCAGTGAAGATGCGCCGTCTACGGTTACGAATGTAGCGTTTAATGGTGTTGATTATCCGATTACTCCAGGCACAGCTACGGTTGTAACTGGTGATCATGGTGTTTTGACTATTAATTCCAATGGTACGTACACATATGTGTCCAACGGTACAAATACTTCTGCGGTTCAGGATGTGTTCACTTATTCTTTAAGTGATTTTGAGGGTGACACGGATACGGCTGAGCTGACTATTGATATTGATGATATTGATTATGTTCCTGTTGTTACTGTTAAGCCGCTTGTGACGGACGAAACAGATCTTAATCCAACTGACCGTGATAGCGGTACTATTCAAGCTAACTTTGGTAATGATGGACCAGGCACGTTTACCGTGGGCAATGCAAATACTTTCACGTTCACTGGTGCTACAAATAATCAGTTAACATCGAATGATGTTCCTGTTTTAGTTGCGACAGAAGGCAATGATTATGTTGGGCGCGCCAATGGTGACGAAGTATTCCGTCTTACGTTGAATGAAACTACTGGTGAATATGAATTTATTCTAACTGGTGTTTTAGATCATGCGGATACAACTAATCCTGACGATGCGATTACGTTGAATTTTGCGGTTAATGTCACGGATGCCGATCAGGACACTACACCTGCGACTATTAAGGTTCAGGTCAAAGATGATGGCCCAGTGGCGGTTAATGATACGGCCACTTATGACACGACATTTGGTGTTGCGAATGGGAATGTTGTTTCTAACGATAACCTTTCGGAAGATAATGGTCCAACAGAAAGCAGCGACCATGATGTCGTGCAGATTTCTCACAATGGTACGATTGTCACCGTTCCTGCGGGCGGAAGTGCGCAGATTGCTGGTGATTTTGGTGTGCTGACGATTGCTGATGATGGTACATATAGCTATCAATTAACGCCAGGGACTGCGCCGCCAAATGGCGGGTCGACTTCTCTTGACCCTGCGGCAGGTGATGTTGCGGGCGTTCAAACACAGATCACTAAAAACGGCGTAACTGTTAAGAGTGTGAATGGTGGTGACCTTACGTTTACAGATGATGGTATTGGTGTTGCTGGTGATGGTTCAAACCGCGTCTTTGGAAATAATGAAAAACTTAATATCACATTTGATCCTGCGCAAAGTGTAACGCTATCTTTGGGTGATTTGAATAATAACCCTAATAGTGGCTCTGATTTCACTATTTATTTAAGTGATGGCACGACTCGTGATGTTGAGTTTTCAAATGATACAATCAGTAATGTAAATGGTGTTGGCACAGTAACATTTAATGCATCCGATTTTGGTGCAGGTTTGACGATTGTTGGTGTCGATGCGTTTAGTCATTCGAATTCTGCACTTGGCAATGCATCATTCTCTCTTGTTGAAGTGGATGTGACGTATTCTGGCGATGATTGCATCGTTGATACGTTTAGCTATGTTCTTCAAGATGGTGATGGCGATCAATCTACTGCGACGCTTGAGCTTTGCGGTAAAGATTTAACAGACGACCAGCCTATCTTGGCGGCACCAAAGCCGTTGCTTGTGGATGAGACGGATTTGAATCCGACAGACACCGACAGCAATGTTATTACGGCTAATTTTGGAACAGACGGACCAGGTACATATCATGTGACTGATGCTACGGATGT
>JBBKXA010000067.1:0-5678 GCA_037969235.1 Bdellovibrionales bacterium
ACTTCAATCCGATCGAACCATCATTCGGAACACTCAAACGTAAAAGAGAATTTGCCCCACCTGACACACCAATAATTGAAATCATTAAATCATCCGAATGTTATTTGGAATGACTATACCGCTTATACAGCACCTTGCAAAGTTATCAAAAAATTCATATGTTTCGTACTGGCGTTTTTACGTGAAAATTATAATCTCTACAGAGTGCTAACGTAATAAGCGCTCTAAAATAGCGGGATGATTCTACGAATGAAAAATTTTTATGCCTCACATAAGACTTTAATTAAGATTTTTATCTCATTGATGATTTTAGCAGTTCTTATTATGCGCATGGATATAGCCAGTCTGGGCGTGCAAATCGGTAACATAGATATAAAAATCTGGTTACTCACCGCTGCCCTGATTTTTGTGCAAATTTTGACGCTTTCTTATCGCTGGCTCTTGCTCATTAATGTACAAAAACACTCCATAACTTACCGCAACGCCCTCCATGTTACACTTATGAGTCTGATCGCAAACTATCTTTTCATTACTTCAATCGGTGGAATTATCGTGCGTATAGCGATGAGTGTACAAAGTGGTATATCCCTCATACACGCCATCGCTGCAACAGCATTGGATCGCGTGATGACTCTTTTTGCACTTCTCATATTGACGATCATCTTTCTCCCCAACCTTAATACAATAGCCAGCCATGATACAGTTCATTATATTGTGTTTGTTTTAGCACTTTTATTATTAGGAATATCTTCGCTTTCTCTTTTTGCCTTTGAAAAACTCCGCCGCAAAATTATTTTTTCTCACCGCAAAGTTACAATGATTTTTCATTATTTGCGTAAGATCATGACTAGCCCAAAACTGCTACTTAAAATTATTTTAACCAGCCTAATCGGGCAGTTGGCATATTTCTGCGCCGCTTTCACTATCACACACTCATTGGGATTTGGCTTTTCGTGGCTAGATTTCATAACCGTGCTTCCTCTCATCACCCTTGTTGCCAGCCTTCCTGTTGGCTATGGTGGGTGGGGTATACGTGAAGGAGCATTTGTTTTTGGTTTAGGGCTTATTAACATTCCCATAGAAATAGCTTTCGTCGCAAGTGTGCAAATAGGCATTATTAGCATGCTATGCGCTCTTATAGCTGGCGTACCTGCATTTATGTTTCAAAAAACTAAAGCTCCTCTTCAAAAAGGTTTTACAGTTTGAATCTATTTCCTTATTCAAATTCACTAAACCTCAAATCCATTGCTCCAGCTCTTTTTGTTGGAGCATTCGGTGGGATGTTGCAAATCCAACTGACTATTCTCCAAAGCGATTCCTACCTTGGCTTGCGTGTAAACCTCGCTGATTTCATGCTTCCGTTTGTTGGAGTATTCATTCTTGTTAGCTTATACAAAAAGAAAACCAAGTTGCCCATCTGGCAAAAACCTTTTGCGCATTGGTGTCCAATCTTGCTGTGTGGAGTGATTATATTATCCCTCTTCACTTCATTAGTATTTCACGGGCAAGTTAGTAATTGGGCTTTATATAACAAATCAATAGGCTGGATAATTCTGATGGCTTACTTAGCCATGGGTGGGTGGGTGACCACCAATTTTAATTGCAAGTTTATATATGGATTCTTTTTTGGATTTATAGGTATGTTTTTTTTGATTGTCATGTATGAAGCACTGACAGATTTTATTTTCTGGGAATTGGGGAGTAAGAAGTTCGGATGGCCTGGTAAAGAAATTTCAGGTGCAATGGACAATCGCAACGCGTTTGCTTTTTTAGCGCTTATCGCCTTCATAATATTTATCGTGACCACGCTCACGCATGTTTCCCTATATGTAGAAAAACATTCGAACAAATGCAAAAATATAATTGTAATAACCTCAAATATATTTTGTTTATTCATACCCATAATATTGCTCTTGAATGGCTCAAGAGCGTTTTGGCTATCTTTTATTCTTGCCGCGATCATGCTCACTTTTCGATATCGTGCGCGACTTGTCAAATTTACGGTATTTGGTCTTGTAATCGGATCACTCTTAGCTCCAATGATTTACGATAAATCTATATGGAGAGCATTTTCACCAATTGCAGCTATTAAAGCGACCCTGTCATCAGACGGTGAAATATATTCGGAAATTAACAATCAAAAATACGACAATAGCTATGACTTGCCTCGCATTGAAACACTTAGCAACGCGCTAAAATTAAACCAAACATATCTTTTTACTGGCACTGGTTTAGGCGGAGTGTTGAAAAGCCAAAGCGCTGAACATGAACAGGTTGTTCTTGACAATACACCTCTTTGGATATTCACAGAAATGGGTCCATTGGGGTTTTTCGCGTTTATCTGGGTGTTTTTGATTATGCTCCAAACGCTTTATCGAAAGCCAGATGAGATGATTGGCATTCATGATGCGCTACGCTTAAGCGCTTTTTACATGTTGCTTATGTTTGGGGTTTTCTCACTCTTCCATGAAATCCTCTACACTCGAGTTATGTGGTTTATATTAGGGATAGCTCTGGCACTTCCGAAGTCATCCACTCGCCTTTTAAATCAGTAGAATTACATAGATTTAGCCCAGTTAAATGATGTGCTATAAAAAACGCTGCGTTTAAACGGCTAATACAAAAAAAAATATAAAGAACGCCATCAAACACAAGGACTTAGTTTAGTTTTCGAGTTCACAATTATGCTATTGCGTGTCACTAACTTTTTGATTGCTGTCTGAATATATTTTACTACTACGTTGTAAAAGCGTAAGTATAGCCCAAGCCAGTGCCATCCCTAAACACGCCTGCAATATAATATTATATCTCGGAATGTTAACGCTTACAAAGCCGTGCAATCCTAGCAAAAACCAAGGTGGCAGAGCGTAAAGAAAATACGCGTAATGTTGTGATCTGTAACAATGTAAACAGAAAAACATAAAAGCAATGTAAGGTATAAAAACCCACAACTCAAAAACCCACATCCCTCTATAGACAATAGGAAATGTAGTGAGAATATGCTGCGGCAGATCTGCTAGAACGTAGTTTTTTAATAAATACCCAAGCTGCGCCTCTTGGCTCCCCGCTAATTCAAGCGTTTTGGGGCGGAGCACATGATTGCCTTGCTGATAGAAACCATCAGGATTTTCCCATTCCCAACGATCATATTTATCCTCTGTGAATAATTTTGCAGCAATCGAATCCCCCTCCCCTGGGATACCGTAAATCCATGAAACCCACCACTCATCCATCCTCATATCGTTATAAGCGACGCGTTGTGCGAGGGTAAATGAGCCGTAGCCAAAAGCGACTGCGGCGTGGTCTAATTTAATGTGATTGCGATACACCCAAGGCCCGACTACCAAAGCAATACCGCACAGGCCGACAACCAAACAGCGCAAAGCCCTCGTGTGCCTATGCTTTATAACTTGATAAATTGCGCAACAAATCAAAACCGCGCTCATAAAATAGGCAAGATAAAGAAAAGATGATTTTGTCAGGATCAACGCGCCGCAAAAAAGTCCCGTGAGTAAGCCATATGACCATTTGCAATTTTTAACACTCAGGATGAGATAATAACAACACCCATAAAAAAGCGGCAGCACTAAAGCTTCCAGCATGACAATGCTCGCAAAATACGCATGCGTGCCCAATGTTGCGACAAGCAATACAGTGAGCCATGACAACGGCGCACGCTCAAACAAAGCCTGTGCAGTGAGCCATATAAATAGGCACGATAAGGCCGCTAGCAAAGATTGCACAACCCACAAAAGCGTAAAATTCAATGAGCATTTTTCCTCAATCACAACGGGCTTATAAAATTCAATAGAACAACGCGCTGTCTCTCGAAATCCCTCATCTATGCCCATAAGAATGCTTAAAAAAGCAGGATAAAGAGGGGCAAAAAACATGCCCTCGTTATTCGGGCCAGGCTTTAGTGCAGTGTGTTTAAAATTACCATCCTCAAAAACCCCAGTTTCCAACAACGGCAAAGCCACAGCCATATATGAGATATTATCCGCATACGGTGTTTCTTTTTCTAAGAAAAAAAGCTGTGTAGCAACTATGGCAAGGGCAAACATAAAAACCAAAACGGCTTGTTTATATATTGGAAGATCAAAAATGTTTTTAAAGAACGCCATATTGGCCCTTTCATAATACAACAATGTAGTTGCTTATTCTTTGAAATGAGAGCTGGACTGTGTATAGTTATTTTCAGTCCTTAATTAAGCAAAAAAATTAAACAAGTTGGAAGCGAATGTCACTTTCTATTTCTCAAATTTTTCAGCTAATCGCATTTTCTATCATGCTTGCTGGTGGTCAGACACTTTTTAAGCTTTCCGCGACGACGACGCCATCGCTCCTCTCTGCCGCAGGCTTTTGGGGGCTCTTATACAATACGTGGTTTTGGCTAGCTTTGGTTTTATATGGGGCGGCTACATTACTTTGGCTATATATCTTACAACAAATACCGTTGTCACTAGCCTACCCGTTCGTAGCGCTGGGCTTTATTTTTGTGCCCTGCATAGGCTGGCTAGCATTTAATGAACCATTAAACACATACTATGTATTTGGTATTATATTCATCCTATCAGGATTAGGGTGCATCATCGTTTTAGGATCAAAATGAAACAAACATTATCTAATACCCGAATTGCTGTTGTCATTCCCTGCTACAAGGTTACTAAGCAAATTACTGAGGTTTTAAACGCAATCCCTAAGTGTGTCACGAAGATTTACTGCGTTGACGATGCCTGTCCAGATAATAGCAAGTCCGTCATTCAAACTGTGCAAGACAAGCGTATATGCTTACTCACCCATGAAATCAATAAGGGTGTAGGCGGGGCTATGATCACGGGTTATAAGGCAGCATTAAAAGATAATTGCGATGTCATCGTTAAAATTGATGGTGATGGCCAGATGGATCCAGCCCTGATCCCCGTATTTATTGCCCCAATTCTAAACGAAGAATGCGACTACACCAAAGGCAATCGCTTCTTTCGTATCGAAGATATAAAGAACATGCCTAACATTCGCATATTTGGGAATTTAGCGCTTAGCTTTTTAACTAAAATATCCACGGGATATTGGAACGTTTTTGACCCTACAAATGGCTATACCGCTATTCACGCTGCGGCGCTCAAGGAGATCCCACTAGATAAATTGGCAGAACGGTATTTTTTCGAAAGTGATATATTATTCCGCCTCAACACCATACAAGCCGCCATAAAAGACATCCCCATGCGCGCACATTATGCGGATGAAGAAAGCAATTTAAAAATCTCGAAAATCATGTTGCCGTTTTTGGGAAAGCACCTGCAAAATTTTTCCAAGCGCGTGATTTACAATTATTTCTTACGTGATTTTAACCCCGCCTCTATTCAACTTTTACTGGGCGTGCCACTCTTTTTCTTTGGCGTGATTTTTGGTATACTTCAGTGGTCGCATTCAGTCGCAACAGAAACAGTGAGCACCGCAGGAACGGTGATGTTAAGCGCTTTACCAATCATAATAGGCATGCAGTTCATGCTTTCATTTTTACAATATGATATCGGTGTCGTGCCCAAAGACGCAATTCACCCCAGATTATATTCTACCTTATAATGTGTGGAGAATGTGGACGATGAAGGATTCTACATACCAATGCTTTGCTTCTATGCTACTAAAAAACAACTTATCCGATTTACTAGCCCATT
>JBBKXA010000068.1:0-15184 GCA_037969235.1 Bdellovibrionales bacterium
ATATTATAGGCTCTTAAAAACATAAGCCTGTATTTAAAAATAAAACACAGAAAAAATTTACGCGCGGAATAATTAATATAATGGCATTTATATTCTAAAGTGCAAGTCTATAATAACATTATATCGAAAAAGTTCAATTATATTGAAATATTATTCCATGAACAGCTTACAAAAGTACTTTGCATGGCACTAGATTTTGCAATCACTGCATGGCACAATAAAAATTAAGCAAGGGAGCAATATTTTTGAGCATATCCGATATCAAACGCCGCGGTTTAATGTACGTCTTATCCTCTCCCTCGGGCGCTGGAAAAACCACAATAACGCGCGCACTTTTAAAACATAATGCTGACGTGATGGCATCCGTCTCCGCCACGACACGCCCACGGCGCGCAGGCGAAGTGCAAGGTGAGGACTATATATTCGTATCTCACGATGAATTTCGCGAAATGATTGACAATGGTGAAATGTTAGAACACGCCAAAGTCTTTGATCATTATTACGGCACCCCACGCACCCCTGTAGAAACAGCCCTTTCAAATGGTCAAGATGTGATTTTTGACATTGATTGGCAAGGCACACAGCAATTATTCGAGCTCGCCGCCGAAGATTTAGTACGGGTTTTTATATTGCCACCGTCCAAATCCGCGCTGGAAAAACGCCTGCGCGAGCGATCACGCGACACGCGTGAAACCGATGAACAAATCCGCGCCCGCATGGCCAGCGCCGCAGATGAGATGTCACATTACAGCGAATATGATTACGTGATTATCAACGCTGACATTGATCAAGCGATTAGCCAAGCCCAATTAATCATGGATGCCGAGCGCTTAAAACGCCGCCGCATGCAAGGACTATCGGATTTTGTACGTGGGTTGATGGGTGGGTTGTAATCACGCGCCTTATAAACGCGCAATCGCGATAAATTCATCGACCGTTAAAGTCTCCGCGCGGCGTTGAGTATCAAGGCTAAGCGCTTCTAATTGGGCATGATAATCTTTCATGCTTGAGCGGATCATTTTGCGCCGCTGCCCAAAAGCCGCTGCTGTGAGCTGTTCCACATCTTTAAATACTGGCGGATTTTCAAGGTTTTGAGGCGTAAATTTTATCACACTTGATTTAATTTTGGGCGGCGGGATAAAGGCGCTGGGTGGTAAATCATATAAATTACGGCAAGAACATATCCATTGGCTAATAACGCTTAAACGGCCATAAGCTTTAGTATTCACATCGGCGCAAATACGATCACCGACTTCTTTTTGAAACATCAAAGCCATCAGAGCATAAGCGTTTTGGTCGGCATGAATTTGCGATAGCCAGCCAGTGAGCAATGGCGTTGCAATATTATAAGGCAAATTTGCCACAATCGCCCGCGGTCCATCGCATAAATCAAGCAAGTTGGTTTTAAGTGCATCACCGTGGAGTAAACTTAAGCGCCCATCAGCCACATCAACCAGTTCTTGTAATGCAGCAACGGCGCGAGGGTCAAATTCTACGGCAATCACTTGACGCGCATTTGATTTCAACAGCGAGCGCGTCAATCCGCCAGGGCCAGGCCCAATCTCGATAACATTTATACCAGTTAAATCACCGCAACCACGCACGATTTTATCGGTGATATTTTGATCAAGCAAAAAATTTTGTCCCAACGATTTTTCAGCACGCAAATCATGGCGTGCGATAACATCGCGAAGCGGCGGAAGATTATCAAACAAACTATTGGGAAACTTGTTCAAGGCGGTTATCAATAAAAGAGGCGGATTTTACATCCAGCAAATAGCGACGCTGCAAACGCTCCAAGCGTTGTAGACCAATCATGCGCATTACATCTTCACGCGCAGGCAAAGTGTCTTCGGCAACTGCGCGTATCTCGCGTACATTCAAAATGTGATAACCCGAGGTTGAGCGTACAGGATCGCTCACGTTGTCTTGAGCAACGGATGGCAACACCCCATCAAGCTCCTTTTGCAATTGGCCTTGAGACACCCAGCCCAAATCACCGCCCTGCGCTGCACCAGCGGATTTAGAAAATTGTTGCGCCAATTTGAAAAACGGTGCTTTGCCTTGGCGCATTTCCTGAACAAGTTTTTGCGCCAGATCACGCGTTTGCGCATCTTCCTGCGGCTTTTCCACAGGCAGGAATATCTCACCGACCAAATATTCATTGGTGCCGATATTTTTGCGTAAACGCGCCATGTAGCTGTCAATATCGTTATCAGTGACGATTACTTTGGGGCGGAGTTTTGCGGCTACAACCTTACCCCACGCAATTTGTGCCTCGATCTGTGAATCCATAGTGCCGACATTAATTCCGCCGCGCGTCAACATTTCACGAAATTGTGCAGGCTCTTGATTATTTTGCCCTGCAATGGTAGCAAACCCTTCATTTATTTCTTCACGCGGCACGGCAATATCCAGCTTTTTCGCCTCTTGCAAACGGATTTGCTCATCAATTAACGAGCCGAGAATTTGCGGCATAAGTTTTTCACGAATTTCAGGTTTATCCGGCAGGCCTGATGAAGCCATAATCAGCGTCATGCGATCATTTACATCCGACATCGTAATTGCGCCTTCATTGACCACAACGGCAATGCCCTCGCTTCGCGCCGCAGATGCATGTTGTACATTGAACATACCTGAACACATCAAAGCTAAAGCCAAAAACAATATACGCATAATTTTAATCCTTATAAAAAAATTTATCGCTCTAAGCTATATCAGAGCGTTTGAATATCTGCAAATCGTCCGCCTTCGCGATAGCGTTCCAAATAAAGCGGAAGCACTGCATCCAGTCCCGTAGGTGTTACGCCCAAATCGCGCAAACCCTGCGCCGTCTCATCCACGACATTATCATGTTTTAACGATTCAACTTGATCAGGCGTCAAAAGAGGTTTAGGCAGAACGCACATAAATGCAGCCTGTATCTTCGCCAGCGCAAAAGGCAAGCCAATCAACGGGCGCGGGTTATGCGTATATTCGAACAAACGCTCATACACCGCTTTAAAATCAAGAATTTCAGGGCCACCCAATTGATAAATCTGGCCGCAGCTTTTAGGGGTTTCAAGCGCCGCCACCACTGCATCGGCAACATCGCCCACATAAACTGGTTGAAACTTTGTTTTGCCGCCTCCAATTAACGGAAGCGCAGGCAAGACACCCGCCATTTTCGCAAACATATTAAAAAAATTGTCATCCTCACCAAAAATCACACTCGGCCGCAAAATCGTCGCATCAGGAAAATTGGATAAAAGCGCTTTCTCCCCTTCCAGCTTTGTTTTCGCATATTTGGATGTGTTGCTCTCAATCCCTAATGCGGAAATATGCACCAAGCGCTTAACACCCGCTTTTGCCGATGCGCTGGCAATAATCACAGGCACATCAACATGCGCATGCTGAAACATCGATTTACCCTTTTCATACAAAATACCGATGCAATTAATCACAATGTCCGATCCTTTAACGAGCGCGGCAACGGCGGCTTGGTCGCTGTAATCACACCGCACAGGCACAATCTGCCCGACACTGCCCATCGGCTTGAGAAAATATGCCGCTTCAGGGATTCGCGTGGCCACTTTTACTATTACGCCGCGCAACGCCAACTCCCGTACGATCTGACGCCCGACAAAGCCTGTTCCGCCAAATATAGTTGCGATTTGTTCTTTCATATTTTGCTCCTTAAATTCCCCCTAATATGGCGCTTTTCATTATAAATATCCAGCGCCTATATTTTCTCAACAAAACTATCCATTACGCGTTTTTGTCCGGATTTTTCAAAGGCTATATCCAGTTTGTGCCCATCAATGTGAATGATTTGGCCATAGCCAAATTTATCGTGAAAAACGCGGTCACCGCGAGCGAGCACAACGCCACTCTCGCTCATAACTTTGCGCTCAACTGCTACGCGCGGCGGAGTGGAGACGCGAGGCGTAAACCCCGAAGAATCCCAATGGCTTGAGCGCCCAGACCCGCCAAGCCCCATATCGGCGGCTAGATCCACAAAATCAGCGGGCAATTCATCGACAAAACGTGAGGGGATTGAATTCACCCAGCTACCATACATACGCCGATTTGCAACATAAGAGATAAATGCGCGCTTTTTCGCACGTGTGATGCCAACATAAGCTAGGCGGCGCTCTTCCTCTAACCCTTTAAGGCCGTTCTCATCCATTGAGCGTTGCGAGGGAAATACGCCTTCCTCCCAACCTGGTAAAAACACTGCATCAAATTCCAAACCTTTAGCACCATGCAAAGTCATGATCGTCGCAAATTCACCGCTTTTATTATCCTGATTTTCCAGCACCAACGCCACATGTTCCAAAAATTCACCGAGGCTTTCGTAATCTTGCATCCCCGATATCAGCTCTTTTAGATTTTCTAAACGCCCAGGCCCTTCAGGAGTTTTGTCGTCTTTCCACATCTGCATATAGCCCGATTCTTCTAACATAAGCGCGGCCAAGTCAGCATGCGGCATGCTATCGACCAGCGAGCGCCAACGACCAAAATCATCCAGCAATTTCATCAAAGTGGTCTTAACCTTTGGGCGCAATTCATCCGTTTGCGTTAAATCCATGATGGAGTTGTACAGATTAATCCCATGATTTCGTCCATACGCATAAAGCGTTTGTAGCGTCGCATCACCTAGCCCGCGCTTGGGATTGTTCATGATCCTCTCCAGCGCCAAATCATCAGCAGGTTGCGCAATCACACGCAAATAAGCCAGTGCATCACGGATTTCCTTACGCTCATAAAATCGAGGACCGCCGAGCACCTTATAGGGCAAACCCAGCTTGATAAAACGCTCTTCCAATTCACGCATTTGAAAGCTGGCGCGCACCAAAACTGCCACGCCATTTAATGACCATTTCTGCCGTTGCAACTGCTCAATTTCTTCACCAACCCAGCGCGCCTCAGCTTCTCCATCCCACAGCCCGCGCACTGTGATTTTCTCACCATCGCCCGCTTCACTCCACAGTTCTTTACCCAAACGTCCAGCATTGTTGGCAATGACCGCATGCGCGGCTTTAAGGATATTATTGGTGGAGCGGTAATTTTGCTCCAAGCGGATGATTTTCGCGCCCGCAAAATCTTTTTCGAATTTCAAAATATTACCAACTTCAGCGCCGCGCCAACCATAAATAGATTGGTCGTCATCACCCACGCAGCAAATATTGTTCGATCCCTGCGCAAGTAAACGCAGCCAGAGATATTGCGCGACATTAGTGTCTTGATACTCATCAACCATGATATAGCGAAAGCGGCGATGATAATCCGCCAGCACTTGCGCGTTTGCAGGGTCTTTCAAAATTGTAATCATATGAAGCAGCAAATCACCAAAATCACAGGCATTGATCGCTTTTAAACGCTGCTTATATATTTTATAAAGCATCAGCAATTTACCATCCGCGATATCGCCCGCATCATCGGCTTTGACTTGATCGGGTGTAAGGCCGCGATCCTTCCAGCGGTCAATGAATGAAATCATCGCCTTGGGCGGCCATTTTTTATGATCTACGCCATTAACCTCCATAATTTGTTTAAGCAACCGCACCTGATCGTCAGGATCAATAATGGAAAAATTACTTGATAGCCCCACCAGTTCGGCATGCTGGCGCAACATCCGCGCCGCTAACGAATGGAAAGTGCCGAGCCACCAGCCCTCAACTGGCATGCCGCCCATCAATCCGCTCACACGCTCTTTCATCTCCTGTGAAGCTTTGTTGGTAAAGGTCACCGCAAGAATTTGTGAAGGATAAGCGCGCCCTGTATTGAGCAAATGCGCCAATCGCGCCGTGAGCACCCGTGTTTTACCAGTACCCGCACCAGCCAAAACAAGCACCGGCCCGTCCAGCGCTTCAATCGCTTCGCGTTGCGGCGCATTCAGCCCATCCAGATATTGGGGTTTTTGCGGATCTTCAGGTTCAGTAAAAGCAGAATCAAACATGCCTTATAAATTAAGGCTTACACAAAGATATACAAGCTATTTGACGATTACTTCTTGGCAGGTGCTGCAGAAATTTGATTTCGACCATTGTTTTTTGCAGCATAAAGCGCAGCATCCGCGCGCTCTATAATACTCTCAACACTCTCGTCCACATTCCATTGTGCCGCACCCGCAGACAAAGTAATGCGGCCAAGAGTTTCACCCGAATTGCGGTTAATCAGTTCTTTGCCCTGCACGACGATTCGCAGCGAATCGGCAACTTTCATCGCCCCTGCTAAATCAGTCTCTGGCAAAATAATTGCAAATTCTTCGCCGCCGTAACGTGCGGCAACATCACGACCCTTTACGCCCTCGGTTAAAGTTTGCGCAACTAGGCGCAGCACCTGATCGCCGACCTGGTGACCGAAACTGTCGTTAAAGGCCTTAAAATGATCAATATCAATAAGAATAAGCGAAAATATCAATTTTTCTTGCTTGGATATGGCCGCCACACGCTTGATCTCCGCATCAAACGCTTTGCGATTCGCAAGATTAGTCAAACCGTCCGTCAAAGCTTGCTGGCGCACAAGCTCCAAATCACGTTGTAGCTCATTCATCACTTTGCTGGAACGCTCAAGCTCTACTTCAAGTTGTTGATTATGCTCGATGACATTCGATGTATTATTAATCACAATATCCAGCGTTTTACGAATTTCGTCAGGCGCAGCATCAACAAATAATTTACTTTTTACATCAATCAACGCTTCGTTATATTTATGCGTTACACTTCGAGCGCTGCTGACGCGCTCATGCATGCCTTTCATCGTTTTTTGAATTTCTTCACCCGTTTTGCGAACGCGCTCGCCATCGTTGATGGTCGTGAGAAAGCGTTCATGCAACTCGGCGCAGTGTTCATCGGTGATTTTTTGTTTGCTGGCGATTAAAACATCAATGCCGCGCACCACTTTGGGCTCGCATTCGCCGTAATAAACATACCACAATTCATAATTTTGTGGCGTAGGGCACAAGCCCTCATCCGCAATGCGTTTCAACGCAAGTTGAGAATATTGGTTGGCCTTTTTTTGTGTATGAGAATATTGCACAGCTATCTTAATATACGTCCAATTTATTTAAATGTAACAAACAGTTTACACATTAAAAGTGCGTGAACATAGTTAAAATAATAAAATTTTAATTAAGCCATTGAGCCATAACCATGCATAGCTATTTGCAGGGGTGTCAATGCTGAAGGCGCGGCAACTTCAAGCTCTTCATCTGTTTTTGTATTTTGAGCCATTTGCTCTTTTACAAAAGCCGCCACAGGCATAAGAGCAAAATTTTGCTCCTTAAGATCGCGCATCAATTCATCCATCTGCATGGGATAGCCTAGTGGATGTTCAGTTAAATCAACGCCTAATGCGCAAACAGGATCAGTAAGATTAGGATGCGCTGCAATTATGGGTGCGAGTTCAGGAGAGATATATTTTTGATCAAACGTCCTTTGTGCGGCGTCTAATCCTGTTTCAACCTCTTCAATCATCTCAAGCGCCGCATCCATTTCGGCAATCTCGGGAAAGCTCGCAAAATTATCAGCTTCAGCATACATAATTTCATTCAACGCGTTGGGATGAGATTCAAAAACCTTTTCCCAATTTATTTGTGTTTGCGCACCCTCTGGCGGCGCGTTAGCATCGCGTATAACTCCGGTGTTAGAAAAAGTATTTTCCTCCGAAGGAGCCTGGCTGTAGACCACTAAAGTCGCTTGAATAGCTTGCAAAACTTCTTCTTGCGGTTTGCCGCGCATCCCTGATGCTACAGTATCGGCGATGCCCATGCTGTCCATGACTTTACTGGCCGCCGTGGCCATACTACCTTTACCGGTGGCGCTAATAGCCGAACCCATGACCAGTTCAGTTGCGGATTCTGGTGCCATATTTGTATCGGGGAAGACTTCGTTAGGATCTAAGCCTAATGCCTCTGTAGCGGCGGTAATTTCGGCTCGTGCTGAGCGTACAGCCTCAATAGATGCGGCTCGAGCAACTTCTATATCTTGTTTCCCACTAGCCATTTCAGCACGCTGTGTATTAATAAGTCCTGCAGCGTTGGCTTTATTGCCGTCAATTGAATCAGGACGTCGTATATTTACATTGGTGTTGATATTAGGCGCGATAGCCGCAATTGTCACATGTCCATGATCAACTGTTGGTGTTGCTTGCGTCTTGAACGGATCAGCCATTTTAAAAAACCATGCCCTTTGCAAAATTATTAAATATACGTAAATTATACGTGATATTAGTTAACGTAAGATTAATATCTTATTATCACATAATATGCGAGATATTTCCGCAAAATTCTTATAACTCATTGTTTTACAATATGTTATTAGCAACAACGGTCTAAATTTGTGCGCTTCTACGGTATCCCAAAGCCTCGGCGATATGCGATTTTTGAATGGTTTCATACGACTTTCCGCTTGCCACGCCATCCATATCGGCGATAGTCCGCGCCACACGCAGCACTCGGTAATACCCGCGGGCAGAAAGTTTGGAAACCTCCATCGCCTGATCAAGCAACGCTTTCGCGGCCTCATCCAGCGCCGCAGCACGCTCCAGCGTTTGACCATCCATATGCGCATTGAGTGTGATATCAATATCCATTGCTTTAAACCGCGCATGTTGAACAGCGTGGGTTGCGCTCACACGCGCTCTTACTATCTGCGAAGATTCGCCGCTTGGCGCGTTTAAATCCGCAATGCGCACCGCAGGCACGTCAATTTGGAGATCCATTCGGTCCATCATCGGCCCTGAAATTTTAGCTTGATAATCAGCCCCACAGCGCGGCGCTTTGGTACATTCCATGCTCGAATCTCCCATATGACCACAACGACAAGGATTCATCGCCGCAATCAATTGAAAATTCGCAGGATAGCGCACATGAGAATTGGCGCGCGCAATCAGCGCTTCCTTGCTCTCTAATGGCTGACGCAACGCCTCCAGTGTGCCTCGCGCAAATTCTGGCAATTCATCCAAAAACAACACGCCATTATTGGCCAAAGAAATCTCCCCCGGTTTTACCCGTTGCCCGCCGCCAATCAAAGCAGGGAGCGATGCCGAGTGATGTGGATCACGAAACGGACGATGTTGCAAAAGCCCGCCATCAGGCAAGCTCCCCGCCAGCGAATGAATCATAGAAACTTCCAACGCCTCACGCGGCGAAAGCGGCGGCAAAATCCCCGATAAACACGATGCCAGCATCGATTTACCCGAACCCGGAGGGCCAATCATCAGCAGATTATGCCCGCCGCTTGCGGCAATTTCCAATGCGCGTTTTGCGCTTTCCTGCCCCTTCACGCTCGCGAGGTCGGGAATATTGCGCACATCTTCGTCCTGAAGTTTAGCCTCAGGCCGCCCCATGACTTGCGTGCCTTTGATGTGATTAATCAGCTGTAACAAATCGCGCGGCGCGAGGATATCAACATCACCCGCCCAAGCCGCTTCTCCGCCGCACGCATGTGGGCAAATCAAACGATGATCGTTCGCCGCCGCATGCATCGCCGCAGGCAAAATTCCCGTCACGGCGCGAATAGATGCATCCAGCGACAATTCGCCGAGCACCAAAAATTCTGATAACTCATCCTTAGGGATCACCCCCATCGCGCCCAACAGCCCCAGCGCAATCGGCAAATCATAATGCGAGCCTTCCTTGGCGACATCCGCAGGCGCCATATTCACCGTTAAACGTTTAGGCGGCAAAGACAGCCCCAGCGCATGAAGCGCCGATCGCACCCGCTCCTTACTCTCCGCCACCGCCTTATCAGGCAGCCCTACAATCGTAAACGCAGGCAAGCCATTCGCAATCTGCACCTCAACCTGCACAGGCTTAACCTCAATGCCTTGGAAGGAGACAGTGTTAACGATGGCGACCATATTTTAAATCCTTATATAAACCCTGTTTTAAAATATTTTTTCCATCTTAACAACTTCTTTACCTTTTAGCGTTACAAATTGAGAAGGTGCAAAAACAAACCCTTAATTTAATAGGGAAAATTATGCATAAATTAGTACTGAAAATTTATGACTATGTGCAAATGACAAAAATAGAAAAAAGAAAAAAACAAGGGGACACCAGATGTTAAACGATAGTGATTTGGCCAGATTGACCAATAGATTACAGATACCGCACATTGTGCAGGATATTTTAGACGGGCAAGGCACGTTAACACCGGATGTTCAATATGGCTTGCACGAAGTATTAAGTGAATATCAACCCGATTCCGCGCTCCTTTGTATCGCCATTAGCGCCTTAAAAATCGCCAAGCGTTTCGAAAATTTCTCCCCCCATATGGCGGTGATGAAAATGGAATGCGAACGCGTCATCGAAGAATACGCCGATCTTTGGGTGATCAATGCCAAAAAAGGTACCCTCGCCGATGATCACATCATGAACACATTGGAACAAATTCCTGAAGATCTCGAAAGTTTGCAAGAATTGTTGGAAACCAATATCTGCTTGCTTGAAGCGACCAATCCGCAACTCGCGGCTTTGTGTGAAATTATGGCCGTCCAAGCCAGCGCACAAGTGTTAATCGCAGATGCGTTCATCGAAGTGCTCGATAATAATCTGAGCGAAAGCGATGTGTATCCCGAAAGCGCCGCAGAAATGCCCATCGCTTATAACGATAATGTCGTGGCCTTCCCATTAGGACGAGCGCGCGCATAAAACCCAGAACATTTTTTAAATTAATTACGAGATCATCCACAATGATGAGAGCGGGTTTTCCATCCTTCGAAAGCCCGCTTCTTCGTTTGATATTTGTTTAAGCGCCAACCATCGCGCTTAGCTTTTTACCGCCCAGAATATGCATGTGGAAATGTGGTACTTCTTGACCGCCATTCATGCCTGTGTTGGCGATAGCGCGATATCCGCCCTCGGCCAAACCCGCTTTTTCCGCGACATGAGAAAGCGCACGGTAAAATCCTGTAATTTCTTCTGCGCTCGCTTGAGCACCGAAATCATAAATCGAATTATAAGCATTTTTAGGAATAACCAGAATGTGAACGGGCGCTTGCGGTGATATATCATTAAACGCCAGCGCGTAATCATCCTCATACAGCACCGCGCAAGGAATTTCCCCGCGCAAAATTTTCGCAAAAATATTATTGTGATCGTATTCCATGAACGGCCTCGTTGGTCTATTGAACGTAGTTTTATCCTACATCATAATGCGGGCCGTCGACATCCCCAAAACTGCGCTCCAATAATTTACGCTCGCGCGCCAATTCTATACCTTCATTGATCAAATAACGCGCATGGTCATTGCGTACAGATGGTGACAAATGCCCCGTAGTGATCACCACCAAATCATGGCCGTGACGTTTTATCCTAAGCGCAATACACGATCCCGCTTCACGATAATATCCAGTTTTAAGTCCAATTACACCAGCGGTTTTTTCTGCCTCTAATAAAGGACGAGTGGAATTTTCGAGCATGCTGTTGGTGTTATATACAGTGGAGATCCCATCCAAAGCCGTGACTTCGGGCTGTCTGAAATAATCCATAAATTCGGGAAAGTCATTGATCAAAGCCTGTGTTAAGATTGCCATATCCCGCGCCGTTGTACGATTGTGATATTCCGCCGAATCTTTCAAAACCTCTTTGCGACCTTCATCGCGTTCTAAAATTTTCACCAAACGTCCCGGTAACCCATGAGAATTAAACATACGCGTCTGATCACTCATTCCTATCGCATGTGCCTCATAGGGCACAATTAAAGTAACAAACGCCCACTCCGTACCCTGCGCCCCGCGATTAATATTTAGCAAGTCCACATAATATTGTTTCTGCGACATATGCTGCGCCATTGAATAGGCAATATCGTTGTACGATCCCGTCAGCATAAGCTCCAGCGCACGTTGTACCGTAATACGCTTGCCACCCGCATCAGTTGTGCGATCCCGCAGCTCTTTTTGTGCGCGTGTAGAAATACGTATCCGCTCATCCAGCTTCATGTGACCGTTTTTGATCAATTTTAACGCCACATACGCCGTCATCATTTTGGTGAGTGATGCGGGCATAATACGCTTATCGGCATGTTCAGCAATTAAAGGCGCATCAAGCCGCCCGACTTCTATAACAAAGTCGGATCGGTTGCGCGAACCTTCCGTATTTTGATTGACCGCCTCTGCAAAAGACGGCATCACACATAAAATCCCTGTCGCGCCGAGAAGCTTAAGGAGCTCCCTTCTTTTATTCGGCTCTTTCATTAAAATCGAGTATAGATAAGATTTACAAAAAAATCAAGAATTACGCGATTTCTTTTCCTCTATCCCACTGGTGCCAAAGCGATTTTCAAGCTGGGCAAACACCGACTCAAGCGCTATATCGTGATGCGACAGCAAAACCATGAGATGAAAAAGCAAATCCGCAGATTCATAAGTTAAGGCATCGCGGATTGCCCGATCATCACGTGATTTCTCCAGCCGTAACCCCTCAACAATAGTCTCCTCCGCCTCTTCACGAATTTTCTCCGAAATCTTAACGCTACCCCGCTTATACAAACTCGCCACATAAGACGTCTCAGGATCCGCGTTTTTGCGTGCCTGTAAAATATCGTAAAGTTTATTTAATATATGTTCGTTCATAAGCGCACCCCTATCCCCGCCTCACGCATCGCTGCTTTGGCCTCGGCGATTGTGTATGTTCCAAAATGAAAGATTGAGGCTGCGAGAACCGCGCTGGCGTGTCCGTCACGTATGCCTTCAACCAAATGCTCCAACGTACCCACACCGCCCGAAGCGATCACGGGAATGGGCACGGCGTCACTCACCGCGCGCGTCAATTCAATATTAAACCCCGCTTTTGTTCCGTCGCGATCCATCGAGGTCAGCAAAATCTCGCCTGCGCCAAAAGCCGCCATTTTACGCGCCCATTCTATCGCGTCAATTCCTGTGCCTTTGCGTCCGCCATGGGTATAAATCTCCCAGCCCGCCGAGCCATCCGCTTTGGCTTTCGCATCAATCCCCACGACAATGCATTGATTGCCGCATTTGGATGAAGCTTCACGCACAAATTCAGGATTGATCACCGCCGCCGAGTTAATTGAAACCTTATCCGCCCCCGCATTGAGCAAATTACGGATATGTTCTAGGCTGGAAATACCGCCGCCCACCGTCATAGGCATAAACACCTCGTGGCTAACGCGCTCCACCATCTCTAAAATCGTATCGCGCCCCTCATGGGTGGCGGTAATATCGAGGAAGCACAGCTCATCTGCGCCTTGATCATTATAAATTTTCGCCTGTTCTACGGGGTCGCCCGCATCGACAATATCCACAAAATTCACGCCTTTGACCACGCGGCCCTTGTCGATGTCGAGGCAAGGGATAATGCGCGTTTTTAGCATTTTCCATCCACCAGAACATGCCGCGGATCAGCGCTGGCGATTTCCTGTGCGGCACGCGGGTCTATGCGTTTGTCGTAGAACGCTTTGCCGACAATTATACCCGCCAGTTCTGCATCTTTGACCGCTTGAATATCGTCAATCGAATCAGCGCCGCCCGAAGCAATCACGGGAATATTTGTAGCGCGCGCTAATTCTTTTGTGGCCTCCACATTCACGCCTGTTCCTGTGCCATCGCGGTCAATATCGGTATAGATCACCGCCGCCACGCCCACATCTTCAAACATTTTCACAAGTTCCAGCGCTTGGATATTTGATCCATCAACCCAGCCCTCAACCATCACCTCGCCTTTAAGTGCGTCAATACCCACCGCGATTTGATCGGGAAAAAGAAAACACGCTTCACGCACCAAATTAGGATTTCGCACCGCCGCAGTGCCGAGGATAATACGGCTTACCCCTTCCGACAGCCAATGCTCAATCTGCGCAATATCCCGAATACCACCGCCCAATTGCACTGGTAAATCTGCCGCATTCAAAATACTGCGTACCGCCAAATTATTAACCGGCTTGCCGTCAATAGCGCCGTTGAGATCCACCACATGTAGCCAGTTAAAACCGCTCCGCGCCCATTCGAGCGCCTGGGCGGCGGGGTCTTCATTATAGACCGTATCTCGCGCCATATCGCCCTTTACCAGCCGCACGCACGCACCATCTTTTAAATCAATCGCAGGATAAATAATCATGGCCATATTTATAATGTAAAGTACACGTGAACTCAACGCGGCATTTTATTTTGCAAAACATCTTGACAAAAGGATAAATTATGGTTTATTTGTTAACATAAGATTTAAGATAGGGAATATGCCATGATTAAACATACAGACGTAATTTTGCCAGAGTTTGCAAAAACCGCAAACGACACCTCGCATCAAGAAAATTTGACGCTTGCCCAGCGCATTGCGAATTTGCCCAAATCACCTGGGTCAACGGCTGCTTGGCCTGCAATCGAAGCAATCATAGAAGAAATTGCCGCTATCGCTCCTCGAGACAGAGATGACATTGATACTGTGCTTGTCCGAAAACTCATCGAAAATGTTGAGCATTGCATGATTGCGAAATTGGTCGAGCAAACTCGTGGATATCTTAGTCATAATGCTCAAATCGAAATGAACTCGAGTGAGCAGCTTGGAAATAAACGTACAGGCTCAAGTTGGGGACGAGACACATTAAATCACGTGCACAAGGCAGAAAAAGAAACATTGGCAAACCAAGCTTCTCAAAATAAAACTATGGACGCGGCTCTGGCTACACAACGTGAAGCTTTAGCCCTTGATAATGCAGAAGGTCCAGCCAGCGTAATAACATTGTAAGTAACCTGGTTTTATAAGTTAAAAGTGACTAAAGGCGTGCCCAGACATTAGAATGTCTTAATCCTGCACCACAGCTTTCGGGTCAATGAGCTTATAATAATATAAACCCTTTAAGACCGCATCTTTAATGCGCACCGAATAAGGGTGCGTGCCAAAGCGGATGTAATCCATTGATTCAAACATCTCAATCGCCGCGGTCATGGTTTCGCGCACCTCTAGATTGATCACTGCAAAGCCGCTATCACGCGCCATATGCTCCGCGCGTTCCACCAGCATTTTAGCCAAACCGTGCCCACGCGCCCACGGCGCTACAAAATTGGTTGTCAACGTAACAATATGCGCTTGCGCTTCGTTATTTGAAGGCGGTTTAAGGAGCTGGCAAGTCCCGCAAATCACCCCATCAAGACGCGCAACCAGCAAAATCCGCGCTGGCATCGTCACCACGCCGCTCCAATAACGCTCCAACACTTCACGTGCAGGCATCTCAATCCA
>JBBKXA010000069.1:0-3898 GCA_037969235.1 Bdellovibrionales bacterium
TTGCATGGCGGCCACGTCACACTCGAAAGCAAGCCGGGCATAGGCACCGAAGTCCTACTTTTCCTTCCCCACACTTCCGTAGAAACATCCCTCAGGCTACCAATTGGGAAAAAACCGCAGAATTAAGGCCGCCCCATCTTCGACCCATCCGCTTTAAAACATTCCGCCCATGTGTCAACGCCGCTATCATCGGCCTTTCGCGCGCCTTTAATCACGATTTCCTCGCCCATATCCACCCGCGTTTTGCACTCAAACACGGGAAACAATGTGCGCAACGTTAAGATCAATTGACGATCTGGCAAAAACGGGCCATAGGAGCAAAATTCCGCGCGATCGGAAGGGTTTCCACTATCCGCATTTTTGCCCCCCGCCGCATCTAAACGAAAATTGCTGCGATGACGGGTAACAACCCCATCTTCACGCGTATATTTATCCGTTGAAATTTTTCCATAAACCTTATAGTCCGCGCTATTGCGCACCACAAAACAAATGGGATCACTTGATATATCCAAATTTTCATTTTGCGCCCGCGCCGATAACGGCATCACAAGCAATAATAAAATAAGCAAAACAACTTTCATTTTATTATTATATCATGGCGACAAATATAAAGAACGCCCAAAATAAAACCCCAAATAAAAGCTCTGTGACATCTCTGTGCTCTTTGTGTAGTCTGTGGTAAAAAATAATAATGGAAATCATGAGCATCATTAGCCGCAATGAAAACGAAACCATGAACGCAGCCGCAAAATTTGCGCAAAACCTGCGCATATGTGATGTTGTGTTTTTACATGGCACGTTGGGCATGGGAAAATCCGTCTTCGCGCGCGCTCTGATTCGCGCCCTGTCAAAAAATCCCGATCTTGAAGTCCCCAGCCCAACCTTCACCCTCTACCAAATCTATGACACCCCAGCAGGCGCGATCTACCATTACGATCTCTATCGCATAAAACACGAGGACGAAATCTATGAACTCGATTGGGAAGACGCGCTTCATAGCGCAATCACTATCGTCGAATGGCCAGAGCGCCTCGACAAATATATGCCGCAAAAACGCTTCGACATAACACTTAAACCTATCAAAGAAAAAGAAAACGCAAGGGAGATCACCATCCATGATTCCCAATAAAGCCTTCATTCTCGCCGCTGGTCATGGTACACGCCTGCGCCCGCTCACCAACGATAAACCCAAACCAATGGTCGAAGTCTACGGTAAACCCATGATCGACCACGCGCTTGATGCGCTCGAACATATTGGTGTCAAAGAGTGCGTCATCAACACCCATTACAAAGCCGATATCCTTAAAAACCACCTGCAAAACCGTACAAAACCAACCATCACCATTTCCCACGAAACCGATTTGCTTGATACCGGCGGCGGCATTAACAATGCAATCGCCCATTTCAAAGACCCGTTTTATATCCTCAGCGGCGATTCAGTGTGGGAGGACAGCCCGCACGAAAACACCCTGCAACTGCTCCCCAAGACATGGGACCCTGAGCGCATGGACATCCTCATGCTCTTGCAGCCCGTAAACACCATGCATCTCACAAAAGGCGTCGGCGATTACACGCTCGATTCCGACGGCCGCGCCACGCGTTCTCTGGATAAGTCGGGGGATATGATGTTCACATCTATCCGCATCAACGCACCGCATATTTTCAACAATGCACCGCAAACGCCTTTTTCGTATTTAGAAATAATGGATCAAGCGCAAACCACCGCTCGACTCTTTGGGGTGGTGCATAAAGGTGCATGGCACCACATCAGCACCCCCGATGACCTGTCCAATGTCGAAGCCGAAAAGGTTAAACGCCATGCCTAATAATATCCACAACATCCCCGCCGGCCAACCCTTTGCTAAAATCCTCGCACAAAAACTATGTGACGATGCACGTTCTACCAATCAACCACTCAGCCAAATGCTCGTCCTGCTCCCCACACGTCGCGCATGCCGCGTTCTTCAAGACGCTTTCCTTAACATCAACGCGCATCAAGCCATGATCCTGCCGCGCCTCTTTCCCATCGGCGACCTCGATGAAGAAGAACTCTCAATCGCCCTCAACGCCCAGAACAATTTTGAAACCCCTTGGACGCTGCCCCCGCCTCTATCATCCACAAAACGCCAGCTTTTACTGGCGCAACTCGTGCAACAACTCAAACCCGCAATCCCCCAAGATCAAGCCCTTAAACTCGCCCAAGCCCTCGGCACTTTAATGGATCAGATCTATACCGAAAATTTGGATATGACCAACCTGAGCGCTTTAGTGCCCGAAGAATTCGCCGACCATTGGCAAATCACCCTGAAATTCTTAGAAATCCTTAGCGTAAACTGGCCAAAAATCCTTAACGAACAAAACGCAATCGACCAAGCCGATCGCCGCAACCGCCTCATTCTCGCCACCGCCGATTTCTGGGAAAATCATCCGCCTAAAACCCCAATTATCGCCGCAGGAACAACAGGATCAATCCCTGCTACGTCACGCCTACTGTCAGTCATTGCCAGCCTCCCACAAGGCTCAATCATCCTCCCAGGACTAGATCATAATATAGACCCCGAAAGCTGGGATACTCTAGGCGAAGCGCACCCGCAATACGGCTTTAAATCCTTGCTTAATGCGCTCAATGTTGATTATCGTGATGTGCCCAACCTAGCCTCCACATACAACACCACACTAAACCAAAATCGCCATTTGCTCGCCCGCGAAATCATGCGCCCCGCGCAAACTTCACATCATTGGCAAAATTTAGGCCATGACAAAACCACTGCGGCCGCATTAAACGCCAGCCTAAAAGACCTCACCATTATCCATTGCGAAAATGGCCGCGAAGAAGCCAACGCCATCGCTATATTAATGCGCGAGACCCTAAACACAGACAATCAAACAGCCTGCCTCATCACCCCTGACCGCACCCTTGCCGCAAATGTCGCCGCAACCTGCAAGCGTTGGGGCATTGCCATTGATGATTCTGCTGGCCAAAAGCTCTCCGATACACCGCTAGGCATATTCATCCGCCTCACCGCTCAAGCCGTAATTGAAGAATTCTCCCCCATCGCTTTGCTCGCGCTACTCAATCACAAATTCGCTGAACTTCCCAATATCCAATCTCTCGACTATGCCTTGCGCGGCACCAAACCAGCCCGAGGTATTCAAGGCCTACGTACTCACATCACAGCAAAAGATAAAATTGACGAGCACATCAAAAGCCAATCCCTCGAAACATTAGACGCAGTGGAAAGTATTTTCGCGCACCTCACCGCCCTTCAAAACGGTAGACACACCATTCATGATTTCCTTACTGCTCACCTGCAAATATGCGAAACATTGATCGCACCTAAAAACCAGCAGGGGAGCGAAATCTTATGGAGCGGAGCATCAAGCGATAGCGAGACTGCCCAAAAAGCCAGTCTGTTTTTCACCGATCTATTCGACCAAACCCCGTCCCTCGCGCCTCTATCTATAAAAGAATATTCTAGCCTGCTTCTTCATTTCATGCAACAAGTCCAAATCCGCCCTCATCACGGCACGCACCCGCGCCTTCATATTCTCGGCCAACTCGAAGCCCGTCTCATCGATGCCGACCTTGTAATTCTCGGCGGGTTAAACGAAGGCACCTGGCCACCCGACGCTGGCAATGACCCGTGGATGAGCCGACCCATGCGCCAATCATTCGGCCTCCCTTCCCCTGAACGCAGCATTGGCCTTGCCGCGCACGATTTCACCCAAGGCCTATGCGCACCAAAAACGATTATCACCCGCTCTATCCGTATCGATGGCACGCCCACCGTCCCCGCCCGTTGGCTCCAACGCTTCGAAACGGTCAAACAAGCCGCAGAACTGAAACAATCCCAAACCTTGAGTCAAAAAATCCTGCACTATGCGCATGCCCTCGATC
>JBBKXA010000070.1:0-15761 GCA_037969235.1 Bdellovibrionales bacterium
TTGCAAAGATCACCAATCACCTTGGCAACCCCGTAAACTCAAAAAATCAGAAAATGACATGACCGAAATAATAACCATGCAAGATTTAAAAAAGCGCGACCACGTCATCATCGATGTGCGCACCAGCGAAGAAATCAAAGTCGATCCCGTGGCCGATGCGCTTCATATCGAACTTTCAACTCTACCCCAACGCCTCGACGAATTGCCTCAAGACACGCTCCTCGCATTTTTATGCGCCGGCAACGTTCGCAGCGTCAAAGCCGCCCAATATCTGCAAGGCTTAGGCTACGACAACATCATCGTTCTCGATAAATTCTCGTTTTAGGATTATTAGGCCGCCTTGGTATGCGCATTTTCACGCTCAACACCTTCAACGATCAACGCTTTGGCTTTTGACGCATCTTCCCAGCCCTTAATCTTCACCCATTTGCCTTTTTCAAGGTCCTTATAATGGGTAAAAAAATGCTCGATTTCATTGAGCAAAATCTCAGGTAAATCGCTCGCTTCTTTTATTTTTGAAAACATTGGGTGCATTTTATCCGTCGGTACAGCCAGAATTTTTTCGTCCTGTCCGCCATCATCTTCCATCACCAAAACCCCGACCGGACGGCACGCAATCACCGCGCCAGGAATAATCGCATGTTGCGCATACACCAAAACATCAACTGGATCACCATCGCCGCCCAATGTTTGCGGAATAAAACCGTAATTGGCTGGATAAAACATCGGTGTATGAATAAAACGATCAACAATCAAAGCGCCCGATTCTTTATCAAACTCATACTTTACAGGTGTCGCACCCATTGCATTTTCAATGATGACGTTAATTTCGTCTGGCGCTTTTTTACCCGCTGAAATTTTTGAAATATCCATCTTGTCTGCTTATCCCTTTTATCGTGTTGTTAGATTAAATTACTTAAACTTATCGAATGAAAAAATCAATGGTGGAAACAACACGTACACGTTTATAACGTTGATTTTGTTCTGAAACAAAAGCCACAGGGTCACGCGGCAGAATTTCAAACTGCCCTTGATATGCCCGCTTAATGCTACCTACCTTTTGTCCAGAATCCGCTGCAAATTGCTCCGCACTTTTCCGCGCCTTTTTCACTGCTTCCGCAAGCATTTCAGGCTTAATATCGTTTATCCCCGTAAACATATAATTGGGTGGTTGGGTGTTGGTCAAAGTCACCCCTTGACGCAATAACGTATTCAACTGCCCGATCGCCTTATCCAATTTGTCCAAATCCTGTGTACGTATAGTAACAACCTGATTAATGATATATCGGCTTTGCTGCGCATTATCGGGGCGATACGGTTGCGCCAATAAATCTTGCGCCTGCAACGGCTGAAGACTAATTTCATCTTTGGTAAAGCCAGAATATTCCAAAAATTTCTCAATAATGGTCTGATTATTTTCTAGCTGTTTTTGCAGCGTACTCAGCTCATTCGATGTCCCACTGTGGCTGAGCGTCCAGACCGCAAGATCGGCCTCGACGGAGCGCTCCGCCAAACCTTTTACAGTCACAACACGATCACCATTTTGAAACGTATTCAGCCCCTGCTTAACAAAAAATCCAGCGCCAATAAAGCCAAACGCTAAAATGATCGCGGCAAGAATTTTTGTTACATCCATAATTTACAACCCCTTAATTGCCGCAGCTATCGCCTCGATCTGAGGACGATTTTTATATCCCTCTTCGGCCAACACAGCCTGTATCACTTTGTCTTTCCCAACAACATAAACATGCGGATGCGGCACACCATAAGCAAAATGATCTGGTGCAAAATCTTCATTCATAATACCGAACGATTTTATCGCCACTGACCCTTCATCGGATAACATTGTAAATGGAAAATTGTACCGCTCACTGAATTTTTTCAATGTCTCAGGAGCATCATAACTTAACGTTACAATGTTATAACCCTGATCGGTTATAACATCAGCCTCTCCATTGCGCATATCCAGCATTTGCACCTGACAATACGGACACCAATCCGCCGAACGCACAAATACGATCACAAGACCATTTTCACCTGTTAAATTCTCAAAAGTTTTCGCTTCGCCATTTTGATCTTTTAGCCCCAGACTATGCGGTATAACCTCACCAACAGCCGCAGGCTTTAAATCCTGTGCATGCAATGCAATTGGAAACATGAAAAATACCAGAATTAATATCGCATATCTCATCACACATACCTTCATTGTATAAATTTATTTGCAATGAATATAGGCAATGGAACAGAAAAATACCAGCGCTTAGATTTTAAAATAAAGCTTTTATTTGCCATGCATTTTAATGCGGCGCGCTTTCAGCATTTCATATTTCTTCTGATTCGACATCTGTGCTGGGCTTGATGCCTTTACGCGTGATACTGGGGCAACAACAACTTCTTCTTGAATGATTTCTCGGACAGGCTTTTTAAAACTTTCATCAGGCACACCAGCCCAACATAGTGGGACATGCGGCGCAGCTTTAGTTAAAACATAAATGTAATGCCCGCTTTTCAACTTCAACCCACCACAAGCATCCAATAACCCAGCGCCCTTAATATATGTATAATCAGTTAGATACGTCCCATTATATTTCATGCCTTGTCCAGCTGAACCATTTGGCCGCAGACCCTCCTTCAAAACATAGCTGGATTTAAATGCTTTATCCTTACTCACAAAAATCGGAAAGCCATCAGCAGCATATCCAATATGGCTAAAATTTTTCTTAATCAAATCAACGGGCGGAGCCCCATAAATATAGCGACCATCCGCTTCCAAAACGCCGCCATGCTGATCAAGTTGCTGATTGAGCGGCACTGAGTCAGCTTCCGCAAATGGCGCAAGGGCATGCTCAATCGGCACACCATCTAAGGCCACCCCAAAAAACATTGCAGGTGTCCATAATGTACCACGCTTATTCGGAGTCGGTTTAACAGGAATCCGAAAAACATAGTCCTGTTCCACAATACGCGAACTCCCGCCATTGGCTACGGCATAATAGGGCATCCCCGTAGAACTAATATAACGGTAATCGTCTTTATTTTGTATCACAACTGATTTACGTGCGGCTTTGCCTTGCGCATAAACTTGCGTCGAAAAACAAAGAGCGCCCCCCGTAAAAACAAGGGACGCTACAATAATCGAGTATATGGTGTGTGTTAAAAACCCACAGCGCATGAAATTAAACCTCTTAAATTAAGCGGCTTTAAGATTTCCTGCCGCTTCTTTACCACGATTTTCTTCCAGATCGTAAGACACTTTTTGACCTTCGTCTAAAGTGCGCATACCAGCTGCTTCTACCGCTGAAATGTGAACAAACACATCTTTTCCGCCTTCGTCTGGCACGATAAAGCCGAAGCCTTTGTCTGGGTTAAACCATTTTACTGTTCCTGTAGCCATAATTGGATACTCCTTCTTTCATTTTACAGTTTTAATCAGTCCTTGGGTATTCAGTAATTCGGTCTGATTAATGTATCAAAGCGTGAAGTAACCAAAGATTACCCGCATTAAACTCTTTTTATCCACAGAACGCAAGGAAAATATATAGATAATTCAGAGCCCGTAACGACGAACCTTAATCCTTCTATATTAACACATAATATAGCCTAATAACCAATATCGCATAAATCCCCACTTAAGGCGCTGTATTGGGCAACAACTCTAGTGCGGCGCGCATATTTGACGGCGCATTAATCCTATCACCATACAAATCAACTGGTTTCGTTTTTTCTATATGACCACGAAGTTCTTCGCGCTCCATAAGCTCATACAAATGCGGCGCCATAGAACGTATTTGTTTTTGCAAATAAAGCGCCTTGCACATGGCCAGTCGCTCTGGGTCAGGGTGATACAAATAATTTACCATCGCCCAATCCTTTTTACTACTAGGATTAAATTTAATATCACAAATACTGGCACCATTGCCCAAATGAAAATTCATCACCTCATCGGGTCGGTCTTTTTCATCAAGCTCACAAAAATATTGCATCATGCGTTGACGGAAATAATCCTGTCCTTCATCGTTTGCTAACAATTCATCAACTTTATCGCGGCCTAATTCAGCTTCCATTGCCAATGTGAAACCACGAATTGGTGAAAGCGTCGTGAGATAAATTGGATGTCCGCGTTCGACCATTTCCTTTTGAAAATGCGCGTAAATATTCTCCACCAATTTTCGCCCGCCTTCCGCCCAGCGATAATTCACCCCCTTAGATATCGTATAAAGCACCGCCACAGCAACCTCACCCGCACGCGGCGGCGTATACGCTTCCACGGGGTGTTCTAAAACACCATCGATATCACCAAGCAAATCACGATAAGAAGGCGCTCCACCGCTCACCGCTACATTGGTCATAAACGTAAAAATCCCGGCGGTAATTTCAGGCACGCCATTATTCACCGCCCAGCGTGCAAAAGCGCGTTTACAACTGCCTTTATCACCAATGCGCATGTTAACCATGTCATCAACATCTTTAGCAAAATGCACTTTCTCATTTTCAAACAGCTGTCGATGGAAATCACTATTTTCTTCGCCAGGCTCAATTTGACCAAAAAATACATATTGAGAAAGCGATTGCTCCACAACACTACGCCGCAAAGCAAGGTCTGCCGCCTTTGCATCCAATTGCGCGCGTTGCTCAGCTAATTGTTCCTCAGCCGAATTAATTGCGCCCAATTTATCCATTAATGGTGCAATATCAAACTTGTTCAAGACATCAGCATCTTCGCCTCCTAACGTGGAAACCGCTCGCCCCCAACGCTTAAAAGTATCAACCAAAACATTGATTTTTATACCCATATAACCTGCCCATTATTCTTATTTATGCAAACTTATAGCTTGCGCAAATATTAGAGTCAAATACATATATTTTTGATTCGTAATATGCTCTATTGCACTCCATGAAAACGAACATCAAAAAACGCTCAGAATTTCGCTTATCCATGTTCTTGGTATGGCCGCTTCTGCTTGGCATTTTTATGATTATGGTGGGCAATGGCCTCCAAGGCACTTTGTTGTCGCTACGCGCCGAACATGATGGCTTTTCCATTTCGCTTATTGGCGCTATGATGTCCCTGTATTACTGCGGCTATCTTGCGGGCTGCAAAATCGTACCATCCCTCATTAATTCCGTAGGCCATATTCGCGTATTTGCAGGTTTCGCCTCACTCGCCTCCAGCACAATTCTCTTGCACGGCGTTTTCGTAGACCCCGTAATATGGTGTATCGTTCGTTTTATTAGCGGCATGTGCTTTGTCGGCTTGTTTATAGTCGCAGAAAGCTGGCTCAACAATATCGCCACCAACAGATTACGCGGACAAATTCTAAGCGCCTATATTTTAGCGCTAAACGGCGGTCTCTTTGCAGGGCAATTCCTCATTAACCTCGCCCCAATCGAAGCCATCGGCCTCTTCATTCTTGTCTCTGTATTAATTTCGCTCTCTCTTGTACCTATAACGTTAGCAGGCAAAAGCTCACCCACATTCGAAGAAGTCGAAAAGCTCCCGCTCAGGAAAATGATGTCTATATCGCCATTTTCTGTAGCCTGCGTATTCACATCGGGATTCGCAAGCGCGGGCATGCTAACTCTCGCGCCCATATACGCATTATCACTTGATTATTCCATCGCGCAACTCTCGGCATTTATGGGGCTATACGTATTTGGCACAAGCGTCCTTCCGCTATTTTTCGGTTGGCTTTCAGATAAAATTGAACGCCGTAAAATCTTAATCTTGATCGCCATGCTATGCGCAACCTCTTGCACTATCGCATATGCGCTACCTTGGGCGCTGCTTTGGATAATAATACTCATCGGTGGGTGCATCACATCATGCTACAGCATTGGCGTTGCGATGATGAATGATCGTCTAAAATCCGCCCAAATCACCTCCGCGACCGCCTCGTTAATTTTTGTTAACGGAATAGGTGCTGCTTTTGCCCCATTGTTATTAGGCGCAATGATGCAGCAAATCGGCAACGATGTTTTCTTCATGTCCTTTGCAGGCGCATTCACCATATTGGCTGTTTTCGGAATTTATCGCGCCATCACTGGTCCTGAATTCAGTGTGGAAGATCAAGGCGAATATCAAACCATTCCCTCACGCTCATCCCCTAGCATTGCTCAAATTGCTGAAGATGACTAGAATTTTGTTTTGGGCCAAGTAAAATAAAATGTAGAGCCGCGCCCAACTTTTGATTTCACCCAAATCGTTCCGCCAAAACTCTCAACAATTTTCTTACACACCGCTAGGCCAATGCCCGTACCTGTATATTCAGCCTTATTATGCAAGCGCTTGAAAATCACAAAAACCTGCTCCAAATGCTCGGCACCAATGCCAATGCCATTATCCTTGATAGAAAACTCCCAATATTGCTCGCGCTCCACCGCATTCACTTCAATTTTTGGCTTTTTATCCAAATCGCGATATTTAATACCATTGCCAATTAAATTCTGCATCAAGCGTGAAAAACGCACTGGATTCCCCGTTAATTCGGGCATATCGCCAATCACCACTTTTGCGCCAGTTTGTTCAATCGACTCATTCAAATTATCCAAAGCATTTTGAATATGCTTGCGACTTTGAAATTTCACAAAACCAGTATCATCAGACCCAACCCGTGAATATTCCAACAAATCAGAAATCAACGCCCGCATGCGGTTGGCCGCATCAACACTGAAATCCATATATTGGTTGGCATCATCATCCAGCTTGTCGCCATATTCTTCTTTTAAAAGACCCGTAAAATTCGAAATTACCCGAAGCGGCTCTTGCAAATCATGCGAAGCAATATAAGCAAAACGCTCCAGCTCTTCATTAGAACGCAAAATTTCCGCTTCGGATTCTTTGCGCTGTGAAATATCTTGCACTTGCGAAATAAAATACTTTGGCGTCCCATCTTCATTCCAAACTAAAGTGACCGTCAATAATGCCCAAATAATCTGCCCATCTTTGCGAATATATCGCTTTTCCATCGTGTAAGTTTCCAACTCACGATTGAGCATCTTTTTTACCAATGCTAAATCTTCTTTCAGATCTTCGGGATGTGTGATGTTTTGAAAGTTACTCTCCAAAAACTCCTTCTTCTCATACCCCAACATCGACGAGATCGCATCATTAACCATGAGCCAGCGCCCTTCTGGTGAAACCAACCCCATGCCCACAGCAGAACTCTGAAGCGCCAACTGGAATTCACCTTGACTATCGCGCAAACTACGCGCCGTATGCCCATTTAATAACGCCAATATATAAAAAACCCCCGATACAAATATCGTAATAAATAAGCCGACCAAAAACACCAGCTTAGGCGCAAGATTATTCGATTCTTGTATAAAATCTGGCGTTGCGTGCCATGTCAATGTCCAGACATTTTGCCCGAATTTTAAATGTGTTTGATAACTATACATCGCATCAAAATCGTCACCACATTCGCAACTTTCAAAAATGATGTATTCATCTTCTTTATGCTGTCCATCGTGAATGGTGACATATAATGCGCCTTTCGAAAATTCGTCAAAATCACTTAAAAATTTTCGTGCAATAAATGGAGCGTACACCCAACCCTTAATATATTTTTGACGATCTTCAACACTCGTAATGCGGACATCTTTTTTATAATCGGGAATAAGAAAAAGAAAACCAGCAGTTTTCTTATTATCTTGAACCAACTCAATTTTATCGGTCAAGGCGGGCAAACCACTATCACGCGCTTTTTCTGCCGCTGCACGCCTGTTTTTCTCAAATCCAATATCCAAACCAACGGCTTTCAGATTCATATCGATCGGTTCAATATAGCGGATAATAAATTTATCTTCATATTCAGTTTGCGGAAAGTTATTAAATTCAGGGAAACCGTCACCCCGAGAATCTTCAATGTAACGCGGCAAATCTTCATTTTCTATATAATCGATATAGCCAATACCGTTAATGCCAGGCAAGCTTTCATTTAAATTCAACCTATCAACATACGCTTTCCACTCTTCACGACTGACTACATTTGATGCGCCAATAAGCCCACTAGCGCCAAACAACGCTTGTTCATAAAGCCGAAATCTTTCCATCATTATATGCTGGCTATCATTAACAGCCGCAATAAACCTTTGTTCTTGCCACCTATGCTTGAAATCTTTGCTGGCATGCCAAGCAAAAAACGTAACGCTCAATAAAATTGTAAAACTTATGACAGGAGCGGAATCCCAAACATTAAAGGCATCAAGAATACCCAACCGCTTAGAATACATATATAACGCGCAGCTAATCACAAAAAAGCAAAACATCGTATGCACCGCCATACGTGTTAAAGATGCCTGCTCAATCACACCTTGGTCACTCATAATAAATTCAATCAATGACAAGAAAACAAAAAAGAAAATTGTTCCATACGCCGCCTGAATAATCGACTTCTGATACCGCCCGAATGCTATTATAGCTGCGCCGCTAAGCATAAAACATATGGCCGTGCTGGGCGCCATACGCCCCCTATGACTAGTGTTTGTTAAAACATAATGGTCCATAAATAAGTTATCAATACCAAGATTAATATCTGCAATATATTGAAATAACGTGATTGTGCTAATCAATAATACAATGCCACACAAAATAATGCGAAACAGACTAAACAACGAAAATTCATACAAAACAAAATAAAGACCAACAGCGAGGAAACACAACGCAGTATTATATTGCATCGGTGTAAAGCTTTGATTTATTTGAATTAAATAAACATTGTGCGTATACCATCCGATTATAACCGTGATGCCAATGATACATAATATGCCAGCCATGGCCATAAATGCCACGCGGGTATAAATGTGATGATTTGGAACAATACAATCAGACATAAAGAAAAAGCCTTCAAAACATGCGAGACAATGATCATCATAACAACAAAAGCACGTCATGACTATTCCTACATATGAAACAACACTCTATTTAGAAGTAAAAAGCACATAAATTCACAAAAAAATAAAAAACCATCTCACATTTGTTAATAAAATCAGGTTATAATGATAAATGAACAAAGTATTAGAAGCTGATTAATTAAGCATGACACCTAAATACGAGCACAATGAAAAAGGATTTACACTGGTCGAAATGGCTATGGTACTTCTCGTGGCGGGCTCAATTATCGCTGCAATAGCCTACTCTTTTCAAAGTTGGGATACCATTATCCGCACCCGTAAAACGGAGCACAACATGGAAATCATCCAAGACGCCCTCGCCGCCTTCGCAACTAGAAATTATCGTATCCCTTGCCCGGCCTCACCCGCAAATGATGGCAGTGACCCTCTCGCAGAGCCAATTGGCACAGAATTGGGAAGCACCGTAACTGGTTCTGGACGCGGAAATTGTTTCGCTACAGTCGCCGGTCTCAATCAAAATCGCGGCCTTATCCCATTCATAACCCTTGGCATTTCACAAGATGTCACGCGCGATGGCTGGCATAACCCCATCACATTTCGTATTAACACTGATTTTGCAGGTGACCCTGAGGCAGATGTAAATGTGCACGCCAAATGTCGCACAACAGAATGGATAGAAGGCTCAAACCTCATGTCAAATGGCGCAGATCAATGGTTAGACGGCGGAAGAAATATAGCCCCCCAAAAAGCCCGTTTTTGTTGCCGCCAAAGCATCGCAGCCAATCGCATAAATATTTTTACCGACGTAGGCCCAGCTAACCCAGCAACATACAATCCCGAAGATCACGTCAGCTTTTATACATTAGATGTCAATAGCATTGCTGACCCACGCGATGACCATACTTCTGAAGGAGCAGGCATCACCCCCAGCGACCAAGAAGATCCCATAACCTGGGTCCCAGGAACGCCCAACCCCGCTACATGGGTTCAATTGCCTGGCGGTGCTAGAACGGCTCAACCATACTATAGCAATACCATTTACGGTGGCGGCATAATTGTAGACGGTCCTTTATATTATAATGCCCATACTGATATGCCCGTTTACGCGCTCATCAGCCACGGCGCGAATGAATATGGTGCATTCCTTGCAAATGGAACAAATGGACAATCCCCCTCATCAGGCGGCGATAGCGAAACAACGAATGCAAGCTTAACGTTCTCAAATATATTTGCCTTAGAGCAAAACAACCTTAATAATATCCAAGTATTCGACGACATCGTCAGATGGGGAACACAAAGTGACCTCCTCGCCCGTTTAAACCGTGATAGTTGCACAGTCCCATGATGAACATGATAGAAACAGTTGAAAATAAGAACACACAAGGCTTCACACTCGTAGAAATGGCTATAGGACTAGCCATAACGGGATTGATTTTATCCTTTGCTGCCATTGCTTTCTCAAGCGCTATCAAATTTAATCACGACAAAGCGACCTTCGAAAAAATGGAGCGCATTGCTGATGCTATTAGTATCTATGCACAGAGCCATATGCGCGTACCCTGCCCCGCTGAACCCAATCGCACACCTACAGGAAACGAAAATTACGGCACTGAAATCAATGCCCGTCAGTCCTCAACCGCTCCAAACCGTTTCGAAGGTTTCGGCCGTTGCGATACCATTGCCGATGCAGAAGGCATCGTACCATTTGCCACACTTGGCTTGCCCGTGGATGCCGCTAAAGACGAATTCGGCAATTTCTTCACCTACCGCGTCTCTGTCACCTCCGCGTTATATCCTGATGTTGCAAGCACACAGCCTATTAATAAATGGTGTATGACTGCCCCGCGCTGGTATGCAGACACCAACAATGACAGCACCTCAGATACCTACATATCTCCTGCAAAAGCCGCATTTTGTTGCGGCACATGGATCAGACCACCTTTAACCCCTGCCGTAAGACAGACGGACGGGGATATTGAAATACGCGGCTCCTTTGGCTTGCTTCCTGGTCTTAACAGAAAATCAGCTGTACAAGGCGGCGTAGATGGACAAGGCGGTGCATTCGCAGAATACAGAACGACTGCGACTGTGCCCCCCACTCTCGGGGATCTATCAAACAGCAGACCACCAGCTTTCCCCGCTTACATTCTCGTTAGCCATGGCGCCAATGGTTTGGGCGCGTATGTAGACGATACAAATGTACGATCTCCCGTTCCTGCCGCCAATGTCGCGGAGGTCGAAAACGCCGACGGTGATAATGTATTTTACGCCACTGACCGTATGGCACCAACCGTACCAACAGGAGCAAACATACCACTCACCAAAAATGATATTGACGATCTTGTATTTTGGGAAACACCTTCTCAAGTCCTAGGTCGCTTAGGGAGGGTTTCATGCGCCAGACCATAAACAAAAATAAAGACGCAGGCTATATTCTCATTGAGCTCGCTATGGTGCTCATCTGTGTGGGCTTCGTGATGGCCGCTGGTCTTCCGCTTTACAAAACCTATACGCAACGCAACGCATTCATTGAAACCAATAAACGCATCGATATCATCGCCCGCGCAATTTCAAACTATGCACAAATGTATGGCCGTATCCCCTGCCCCGCACTTCCTTTAACCGAAATTGTTAACACACAATTTGGTGTTGAATATGAAATCGCAGGCGGTGAAATATACGGTCGTTGCGATTCAACGACAGGTACACCGGCTAACCCAGCTACGCCCTTTGGCATCATCCCGTTCCGCACCCTCGGTATCCCCGAACAGTACGCACGCGACGGCTATAACAATTTCTTCAGCTACTATGTGTCTCCCGCCTTCACCACCGATAACCGCATCGGCGTTGCACCCGATCTCGTGCATCGCCGTATGGAGCATTTGGTCGCCGGAAACAATTTTGCGCTCCTCCCTCTTGCCCAATTCTGCGCCCCGCTTACAAATGCCGCACAAGATCTTGAGGTTAAAGCGGCGGACGGAACCGACCTCTACGCCCATGTGAACACCCGCGATTTTACGGCCATCGCCCGCCCAGCGGCAACTCCAAATGCCAATATCCATCGCACCAATACAGCCACCAGCATCAATACCGTTACCGCTGTGGCTTTGGCAATCGTAAGTCACGGTGAAAACGGTGCTGGTGCATATCAACCAGACGGCACACAAGCTGGTGGAGGAGGAACGTTAGAAAGGAATACCTATAATAATACAGCTGGTCCTACGGTTGGAGAAATCCACATAAGTGATGATTTGAATAATAATTTCCAAACGCCGAACGCTCAATATGACGATATCATCAAATACTACACCCAAGACGAAATCTTCGCTATCGCTGGCGGCGGTTCATGCGAACAACTATAGATAAAATTTAATTCAATTTTAATAGGTACTTGCTAAAATAAAGAGTGAGATACTAATTAATCCTTTTATTGAGGCGAAAAATGACAAATAATAAGACACTGATAAAAAACAACTTAATGGCTAGTGACGATGGTTTTTCTCTAATCATTATCCCGATTATTTTCGTGCTTTTTGGTATGTTCGCCACCGCCGTGATGAGCGAGGTAAAACCCAATCAATTTTATTTCGAAGCCGATACGCAAAAAACAATGCAGTCCGCGCGCACATCTCTCGCGGCCTATGCACACAGAAATTATCGTGTGCCCTGCCCAGCTTTGCCTGACGATGACAATGGCATGGAAACGGCGCTAGACCCATTAACTCAACGTTGTTCTACACGCATTGGCATTCTGCCCTATCGCGAACTTGGCCTCCCCGAAAGTGCCGCCAAAGACGAATGGGGTAATTATTACACATACAAAGTCAATCCAGGCTTTACCAAACGTTTAGACAGTACAAACAACGCACAATTCACACTTTTAAACGGTGAGTTACCTGTTGGCGTGGATGATGGTGAAAATTACATCCATGAAATGTGCCGTACAGCGGCTTGGAATGGGCCTGCTACAACAACATACATCAAAGATGACGGCACACCATCATCACCAATTACTTCGCAAGTATTAAACCGCAACATCCTCAAAGCCAACTTCTGCTGCGCATCTAATGTTAGTGGCGGCTCTGCAGGCACACCAGCAAAAGCATATAGTGCCAGTGAACACGGTGCCAAGATTAACGCCAACAATTCTCTAACATATACGTTCGATGATGATGGTGTCCCTAGTGCTATTACAGCTGGTATCGCCCCACTCGACCCGCCTCCATATTATGCAGATTATGGCCAAGCGTATATTGATAGTATAGCACAACAAAGCGCCGATTATATCGCCGAATATGAAGGAGCGTTGCGATATATTGACCCAACACAGTCACCTGACGGAGATGGGTTTGGAGGCGGTTGCCCCGCCCACGGTTGTGCTCATTTTTATTATAGTGCCGCAGAAGTTACCATCGACTCCAGTAGAGTATTTACAGACACTGTAACAATATCGCTCGCTGATGTAGGCTCAAATAACTGGGGATCACCCGTAGATGTGGCCATGGATATCGTAGATAGTAATGGCACCGTCATAGATGTCGCACATTTTGTTTTGCAACTGCCCGTGTCACCCGACGGCATTGCAGCATTAGAAATGACTGTTGAAGATATGCTCAGTGATGCTGGACAACCAAACAACTATAATGGTGATTTCTTTGAACGCAGGTGGCCTGGCCCTCGGGGTATTGATCGAGATAACAAAGTAAGACAAGTCTTTTTAGATAGCAAAGCCAATCTCGAAGCAATCATTGCCAATACAGGAATTGACCCTGCAACACTTGGAATCGGCCGTGTAAAAATGGGCGCACTCTACACTTCCTTGTTAATCAATGAAATCAGCTATGGTGCAGGCGGTATTCCCCCTTCCATTAATGATGATGACTTAATCATCGAAGATGAAAACGATAATGCGAAACTGCCAGATCGGAATGATCCTAGTAATCTTAACGCCTATAAATTAGGCTCAGACACTCACAATGGCGTTGTCAACCAAAGCAACGAAGCGGCGGCCTATGCTCTTATTAGCCACGGCCCCGATGGAGAAGGATCGTTTCGTGTTGGCGCTCTTGGCAGCTTGTCACGTCAAATCGATAATGTGGCTGACGCTTTGGAAAACCCGAAAGAGATCGAAAACTACACCGATCCGCGTATTGTGAATGACCTGCGCAAAATAGTGTCCGAAGATCCTACAGAAAAATTTGATGATATCATTCTTTGGGATTCACAAATTACGCTTTATAATTCTTTGCGTAACGGAACATGCGAAACCGCACAAACACTTTAGACCAGTAAATTCTCATGATAAAAAAAGCCCTTATCTCTTTAAAGAGATAAGGGCTACATGAGTTAGGGGCTCATGAAACTTATATATTTATTATATCATCCAAAGCACCAAGCAAGACAATACTAAACGACAAGGCTCATATAAATATCCACAGTCATAAAACGCCCATTAATGATTGTCATCAGGCAACGGCTTAGACGCATCCATCGCCAACTTCTGCATTTTGCGCAATTCCTCTATACTATCTTTTAATACCTGAGCACGCTGGCCAATCGAGTCTTGCATAAAAACAATATCCCCATTTTCATCAATATCCATTACATCTTTATTCGTGCGATAAAATTCAATGAGTTCCAATTGCGCATTTAAAATCTCTTGATCCATTGTAAAAAATGCGCGCATGAGCTTCATATTCTCATCCCGAACTTTTGCCCAGCTTGTACGGATATTTTCCTGTTCTTGCACGTCTTTAAATTGTGGAATTAAATCTTGCGACCTGTTATCTGCTTTTTCAAATCTCATCATAATCTCAGCCGCACTCTCCTCTAAGCTAAGCACTGTGCTCTCTGCTAAATCCGCATTACCATCAATATAATCAGGCCGCACCAAATTATCAGTGTCTTCGAGCGCATTTAAAACATTACGTGTCGCTTTATATTTTTGCATATCGACCTGCAATTGGTCTGTAAATTGCTTAAGAAACATTTCAAACTCATCGCGCAGAGCCGCTTGTTTCTGCATCTCAAGCTTTCCAGCCTTGCGTACTTGCGCCACAACCGCCTCAGCATTTTGTTGCACCTGCTTTTGCTCTGCCATATTGCGCTTATGCATAAAAAACCCTGTGCCGACCAAAGCGCCGACCACTAAAAACCCAGCCAAAATAATCAAAATTTTATTCATTTTATCACCCTTTTTAACGCATCTTGCAGCGCATGTGCTGCAATGTTCAACGCTGTGTTCCAATCAATATTCGCATTATCATTTGCCCCGTCAGAAATATATTTAAAACATGTAAAATCAATATCCTCCCGCTTGCAAATCAATGCCAGCGCATAAGCTTCCATATCAACAACATCAAAATTTTCTGCCGCTGCACTAGTATCAAAACTATCGCCTGTACCACATACGCCATGGTCAAAACCCTTAACACTCTGCCCATACTCCAACACAATCGGATCGTCTGAAAATGGTGTTTTATACAGCTCAATCCCCAGCGCCCGCACATCCATATCTCGTTGAATAAAGCGCGTAGGGTTAACCACCATCCCGCCTTCATAACGCCGCGACCCCGCAGTACCTAAATTCACAACATGGCTAGGCCGCGTCTCGGTTATACGCTTGCTCAAAGCATACGCCGCATTCACCTTCCCGATGCCCGTAAACAACACATCATGCGCATCAAATACATCTTGCGCCTCCTCGGCCATCGCCATCACCACCAAAACTGTCACTGTGCACTCTCCCGCTTTATCTTTGCCAGAATAATTTCGAACATAATACAAACACCGTCATAATTTCCAACCGCCCCAGCAACATACCCGCACACAACAACCATTTTGACGCCACAGGCAACGTAGAAAAATTCCCACTCGGCCCGATAATAGAGCCCGTCCCCGGCCCGACA
>JBBKXA010000071.1:0-7489 GCA_037969235.1 Bdellovibrionales bacterium
ATCATGGGGGGCGGAGATCAATTACTATGACCCGCATATTCCGCAAATAACGGCATTGAGAGAGCACCCCGATCTTGTTGGGCTTCAAAGCGTCGATGATGTTATAAAAGCTTGTAAGACGCATGACAGCGTCTTGCTTTTAACCGATCACGATGTTTTGCCTTACGGGGAAATTGCGCAATCTTCAGATCTCATTATTGATACACGCAATGCTTTTGCGTCCCGAAATATTATATCAAATAACATTTTTAAAGCTTAGAGGTTACACATATGCTTGATAAGAATAGCTCAGAATATGAACATTTAACGAATGATGTTAGGCCACATCGCGAAAATCATTGGTTAAGCGTATACCATCAACTCTCCATTCCCGCTTGTTTGCCAGACGTGCAAAGCGTTTTAGAATTTGGCCCAGGGCGTGGATTGATGGGGACGATTTTGAAATCTTACGGGTTGAAATATTTTTGCTCAGATGTTGTTGATTATGGTGCAAATCCAGATTATCCTTATGCCATAAAAGATTTTCCAGAGGATCAGAAATTTGATTTAGTGTGCGCATTTCAAACATTGGAACATAACCCGCCAGAAGATTTTCAAGTGCATTTGCAAAAAATGTGCGATATTTCGAGTAAGTATGTCTATATTTCACTTCCCTATTATGGGCGATGGTTTTCCGCGAATTTTGGATTGAATTTACCAAAGATAAATCGAAATTTTGTAAAAATATTTTCTTGTGAGCGATGGCTTAAAAAAGAACGTCCTATTGATAAATACCGCACTTCGCAAACACCTTATGCACATCACTGGTTTGAAGTTGGTGATAAGGGATTTTCTAAAACAGATATTAAAGAATATGGTGCAAAATGTGGTTTGAATCAAATTAGATCATTCCACTCTTCATCACTGCCCTATCATTATTTCATTTTATTTGAAAAAACTTGAACGATGAAGAGCTTTATTTTTTCAATAATTTTTTAATCTTGCCCTTAAAAGTTTGCGCTTTGAAATATGATTTCACAGCTTTGTCTGCCAGTTTGTAGGCAAGAGGATTATCTCTTTTAAAAGTATTATAATGCAGTTCCTCGGCACTAATTATTGCGCCTTGTGAGGACAACCCTAAAACATTTTTTTGGCGCTCATTGAGGTTTCTTAAATCTGTCGTATAAACAGCAACAGGGCATTTTGTTTTATTACCATGATCGAACGCGTTATGAAATCCCCCTAAAAAGACCGTTCGTGGTTTGGTAACTGGTTGTTGCGGACCATGAAAGCCTCTGTGATCAAATAAGACAATATCCCCTTTCTTACCAGCTACGAGTATCATGTTATCAAAAATTTCTTTTTGCATATCTTTAGGGTATTTATATGGATCAGAACCGTGTGGAAAATTCCAATTATGCGTGCCTGGAGAATAACAAAATGCCCCCTCTTCCGTATCATGGGTATATAGCATTATTCCGACAGAAAAAGGCCCATCATTTTTAGTGACTCTATAAGAGCCTGTGTGCGCATGCATTGGAAAATACAATTCATTATCACCTAAATCATTTTTAACAATCATTTCTTGGATTAATGATTGGGTCCCTAAATAACCCTCGACGATGTCCAATATACGTTCATCAAGTAAGATCTCGTGAGCATCTTCGCCAAGAAGAAAGGCTTCATAAATCTTTTTATGCCTGTCTTTTTGATAGTATCCTTGAGAGCCGTATATGGAAGGTGTTTCAAGCATTTTATTTGTTTTGGTAATTAGGCGCTCTAATGCATCGGCATTAGGAAAACCTCTTATGCACGTAATTCCATTGTCATTTAGGCTTTGTAATCCACTTTCTATGTCTGTATCTATGCGCTCTATAGTTTTCATGGTTGTCTTAGCCTCAATTGTTTCTCTTTAAATTTAATTGCAATCTTGCATATATGCCTATTTTTTGGCAACAAACAAATATCGATCCGTTTTTGTTAGGCCAGTTGGAAATGTGCCTATCATCTCGACTTGCGTGAAGCCGATTTCTTTCAAGAAGGCTGCAATCCATGCATCTGGTGCGTCCCCCATGAAAGATAGTATTTTTGGCCATTGTGATCCTATTTCATTAGGCTGGCCTGTTTCAAAAATCATGCAAGAGCATTTAGACGCTAAATTTTTCATCATGCCTTTGGCCTGAGCCTCGCCATAAACTTTAACCCAGTGGTGAAAGACGGATAGGTTTATGATCGTATCAAAGGATGGCATTTTTGATACGAAATCAGGGTCCATAAGATGTTTTAAAAACATCGCATTTTGCACATTGTGAACTGATTTGATGGCGTTGCAGCTGGTGATATTGAAGTGATCTGATTCTATTCCATAGGCAAAATGCCCTAACTCTGCGGACTTGAATGAGAAATAGCCGATATTGCAGCCTATATCTAGAACGGAGCCTTTTGTTTGAGGTATATGTTTTGAAAAAACATCCCAGCGATCTTCGCATTGGCGAGTGAGACCCTTTGATTTTTTTTGTCCCCAAATAGGTTGATACAAATTAAAAACTGGGATGCTTGCTATTGCCCAATAAGTGCTACGATATAAACATTTTATAATTAATCCGTAGATATTCTTACAATGTCTTTTCATCTTGCAGCGCCTTTACAAATTTTTCTGTGTCTTGTGAATGTATAGTGTAAACAAAATCTACTTTGTGCAAGACCTCATCTTTAATTAATTTATCTGCGATTTTATATCTGGATGACGTTTCCAACGCGTTTAGCTGAAATCTCGAGGCTGTTCTATTTATTTCACGCGCCACAATATCTTCAAGCGTATCAGTCATGAAAATCACCTTTTGCGGGAGCGGTATTTTATTGAGTAAGGCCAGCTTTTCTTTGCTGTTAGTAAAGTTAGTTTCGATGAGGTTTTCTAAAATTACTTGGATGAGGCCAGAATCATAAAAGAATATGTTTGTGGCTTTATTTTCGAAAAAACGGAAGCTGTGCCTGTAGGCTAACTTTTTTGCAAGGCTAGCGTCATTGGTTAAAAATTTATAGCGACAATTATAAAATATACGCGCCATTATTTTTTGCGCCAAAGCACTGTCATCTGATTTTATAATTTTAAAATCAGCAATAATATTGTAGCGATTTTGTTCAATAATTGTTGTTTTACCCACCCCTGGCAGGCCAATAACTTCAATCCACATCGTTAATCTTCATGCCTTGCAAGAGGTTTTTGCTAAAAAAATGTCTGTTTTCTAACGCCCATTGTCGCACATTTAAAGACATCACGCTGCGGGTGTCTAAGTGTGTTTTTTTGTGTATTTTCCATGGGAAGCTATAAAATTGATTGGAATAATGTCCGTAATAGCGCATTAAAGCATAAAAATCTTTCTTGGCTTTTTTCCCGCGCAGTTTTTCAATAATTTTGGCGCATGGCACAACCCATAGCATTGTTAGTGGCCATCGCCATATATGAGGTTCTTGTGCGGGAAAAAGGTTTTTGTAGTTATATTGCTGGAGATATTTTTTATAGAGCGCCTGCCCCTTTTTTTGCGGCATGGATAATGTTTGGCAAAAATTTACGAGCGCTTTATCCCAGAGTGGCATTTCCCAATCATAGTTAAAAAAATCATAGCTTCTTTGACCGTTGGCAACTAAACAAATCTGCCGTCCGTCATACTCCCACGCTTCTTCAAGTTCCGCCCCGTCCATTGCTGTTTGCGCAGATGTCCAATTATCGGGGAGAATTTCTTGGATACGATTTTGTAAAATTTGCTCATGATAAGGGGTTTTTAATTTCTTCCATAGGGCATAATGCTTGTTAAATAAAACGCTATAGAGATCACTCGGTGTAAAATTATTTTGCTCCCCCCATACAGCCGATATATGTCCACCCGTGATATAATCACCAGATTGTCCGTTAATTAAAATTGCATTGTCCGGAAGTAATTTTTTGGCTCTCAAATGCATCAGCGCTGCAAATTCTCGCATGCTGGAGATAGCTTTTAAGCCATCAGTATTTTTCCAAAACGCTTTACGCTCATCGCTATTAAAATAACGTCGTAGCGTGTTTTTATTGGGTGAGACAAAAACCCAAGGCACATTCAAAGCCTTCGCCACTCGCTTTGCGTGCAGAGCTTCAAAGTTATATTTTGGACCATAGGTGAATGTGTTTAAATTTTTATAGCCGTGCTCATGGAGCTTGCAGAGAATGATACGACAATCTAGCCCGCCGCTTAAGGGAATCCAAATTGGGCGCCCTTGTGCTTTATCTATAACTTTTAGGGTGATTTGATCCAGAAGGGTATTGAGCTCAGCTATGCGTTCAACGGTATCTTGAGCATCGGTGCTTATTTGAGGGAGGTATTGAAAATAACGATGTGTGTTCAGCTGCTTATCTTTTTTATTTAATGTTATGAATTCACCCGGCTGAATACAAAATATATCCTTACAGAGTGTTCTGTTCCCTGTCACATATCCTGACATTGCAAATTCTATACTCGATGTTAGGTCTACATTATTCGCATCATTATAATCACCGCATTCTCTAGCGTTTTGTGAAATTTTAAAGTCGACCATATTATTGTTATAAAACAAAGGCCAGCTTCTGATGTGATCAACCCACGCCACGATGTGTGTTTCGGTCTCCGCGACTCCGCTTGTGAAATCGTGTTGGTTTTTGAAATGCTCTTCTAAAAGCTTAGTCAGGTTTTCTGCATTACTACAGTCGATAATTTCGAGTGTTTGTAAGGCAAACGCTTTGTCGCCTTTATATGTTAGGTTACTTGACCCTTCCTTCACAGCAATCCAGGTTGATTTTGTGTCGTTCACAAACATCTTTAATTTTGCCCATCCAAACGGATAACATGATCAGCAATATCTAATATTTTTGGATCATGTGAGATTAAAATGATTGTAATTTCTGGCAGCATTTTTTTGAGGGCATTCATAATGATTTGTTCATTGTCTTTATCCAGACCGCTTGTGGCTTCATCCATAATCAATACAGATGGCTTCCTAACCAATGCACGCGCTAAAGCTACTCTTTGACGCTGCCCACCCGATAATTTTCCGCCCCGCTCACCAACGATGTGATTTAAACAATCGTCTAAATCCTCGATAAACTCCCAAGCATTAGCCGACTTTAAGGCCTTGATGACATCGTCTTGCGAGATGCTCTCATCGCCTAAAGTGATATTTTTAAAGACTGTGTCATGGAATAAAAATGTTTCTTGTGGCACGTAACCTATTTGCTTGCGCCATTGATTAATATCGACTTCATTTAAAGGAGTATCATCAATGTAAATAACACCTTGCTCTGAAGTGGTTAGCCCCAAGACAGCATCCAACAATGTTGTTTTCCCAGAGCCAGATGGCCCGAATATAACTGTCATTTTTTTAGCCGGTATTTCATGGCTAAATTTATCGAGAATATTTTCAGCACCATATGATAGCGACAGTTCCTCAAAGCGTATAGATTTATCTAAGCGAACAGCCGTGCTCCCGAATGCCTCTTCCTTGTGCTTTAATGCGGTCTCGGTTTTTTCCAAAATTGCATTCACCGCGCCTTCGAATACGGAGCTTTTTTGGTAACTGTTTTGCACCATGTTGATTTGGCTGAGCAACCTATTAAACAAAAACGCCATCATGAATAGCTCGCTCATGGGGTAATCAGCATAGGTATATGCCCAGAATAAGCCTGCGGACATTAAGATAATTAATATAGGCTCATGCGCTAAATTTAAAGTCAATCCCGCTAATGCCACTTTTTTCCTTGAATGTTGGAGCTCCATCGTATCTTCGCTGAGCAAGTCAATGTAACGCTCCTCCTCACCCATGGCCTTAATAGGCTTAACCCCTGACAAGGATTCGTTTAATCGGGACAGCAATTTATTCAAAGCCTTCGCCATATCGTTACCGGCATCACGCGCCATAGATACTAAAAATTTGAGGATGAAGGCGAGGCATGCGCCCATTACAAGGGCGGCGAGGCTTATCTTCCAATCAACGGCAAAGGCAATGAGTGCATATACAAAAGCCTGCATAGCGGACGATAATGTCTTACCCATGATGGTACAAAAATGTCCGGCATAGTCAGTTTCTGTTGCGATGGCATTTGCCGATTTTCCGACATCCAGAGAGCTATAATATCCCCATTTCGCTGTCATTATCGCGCGGATAAAGTTTTCACGTAAATCATGGGTGATCTCAATCGCGACAAAGGACACGATTTTAAGAGCTTGAAAAATAACAATGGCCTTAAAGGTGATAGCCACCACAATAAGAATGAGTAAATTTTGAAAACTCTGCTCTATTCCAAATGTATCAAAAACACTCGTAATCGCTTGTGTCAGGATATTGTCGTTGGCTTCATTAACATTCAGAACAATGTTCAATAGCGGCAAGAGCGCACCAATTCCTAGCATCTCCACGACACCCGCTGCCAGAAGCGCTATTAACACAATGCAAAATTTTACTGGATAAATGCTGATAAAATGGCTCAATAACTGTAATGAATTTTTTTTTGTGTACATATTATTATTTCTAATGATTGAGGGCTTTAAAAAGCGCTTCTGCGCGCTCCCAGTCTTCTGGCCAATCTATGTCCGTCACGCGGAAAGAGGGTACTTTGTACCCTTTAAACTGAGAGAAGTCACCTCCACCCTCGCTATTTTTAATATATTGCGGTGTATAGAATGCAAACATTCCTGCATCGTAATAAGCGTGCTGTAGGTCTTGCGTGCGTGTGTACAAAGCCTCGGCATTGTCTGGATATAATTCTTTATCTTCCGTAATGCGGAAGGCATGTTCAATCGGAGAAGGAAATACGGTGACGGCTAGATAGGCTTTTTGCTTATCGCTAGCTTCAAATTCCTTGCAAGCGCTCTTTAAATCTTTGGAACATACAAGGGGGCTTGTGGCATAAATAAGCGCCACCGTATCAAAAAACATATCTTGTTGTTCGTATTCCTTAACAACAAATTTAACAGCCTCTAGCATTGATGCATGGTCATTGGAGAGTGAATCTGGACGAAGGAAGTCAGGGGCAAAGCCATGTGACTTGGCGATTTCTTCTATATTTTTATCATCTGTTGATATGTGGATTTTTGAAAATATTTCCGAGTTTTGTGCGGCATGAGCGGAATGCATCATCATTGGTTTTCCGCAGAAATCTTTTATATTTTTGTGGGGAATACGCTTCGATCCTCCTCGCGCAGGAATTATCGCCAATCTTTTCATATTACGCCCGACCCCTTTAGAATAATTTTCCTGCTTTTATAACCCTCGTTGAAAAGCAAATCTAAGATGCACATATAGGGCACGAAATCACCATGAATTTGAGAATATTTGGGGTGATCATAGCCATGATATGAAAGCGCAATATCTATATTTTGAAACGCGCTGGAGGCATCGAGATAGACTTTCGATCCGGGGGGAGAAATATAGTGTGTGGCTTCACGTTCCTTGCAGATATTGGCGAGCAAAATATCTTTATTGCCCGATGAAATGAGCGTGGAGG
>JBBKXA010000072.1:0-7080 GCA_037969235.1 Bdellovibrionales bacterium
TGATTGGTGATCTTTGCAATGTGGGCAGTGTTCATCTTTTGGCACATTAAGTCGTTGCATGCGAAAATTTTTGAAATCCAAGCTTAGCAATATTCCTACATCGATATTATCTAGTCCTAACAAATAACACAATGCGATATGTGCTTGCCACATGCCTACGAGACCTGCGCTGGTGCCCAAGATGCCCGCTTCGTTGCAATTGCGGGCATCGCTGGGAAGTTTGGGAAAGAGGCAGTGATAGCAGGGCTTTTCAGCCGCGAAGCCCGCGAGCAACATGATTTGACCGTGCCATTGATTAACGCTGGCGGTTAGAAGGGGGATTTTCATTTCAATAGATATTTTGTTGAGCAATGTTTTGGTTTCAAAATTATCCGATCCATCAATAAGAAGGGTGGAATTTTGGAACTTTGGAATATTAGAATGTTGAATATATTCTTTGACCAGTTCGATTGTAATATCAGGATTTAAAGCTTGCGCATAAGCCGCCGCGACTTCGGCTTTGCTTTGTCCGCATTGGGCGTCTTTGTATAGGATTTGGCGGTGTAGATTTGAGCAGTCAATATGGTCGTGGTCTATGATGGTGATATGGCCTACGCCCGCCGCGGCGAGATAGGGAAGAATGACAGTGCCAAGGCCGCCAGCACCGATGATGGATACGCGCGCGTTATTCAAGAGAGTTTGATGCGCGGGCGTGATTTCGGGGAGTGCGAGTTGGCGTTGATAGCGATCTAAGCTCATAGTTTTTGATGCCAGATCGGTTTGTCGATGAGAGGGGTGGAGGCGCTGGCGGTTTCTTGTGGAGCGATTAGGCCAGCAAGGTAGGCTGCGCGGCCTGCTTCGACCACTTTTGCGAATGCGCCAGCCATGATAGGCGGATCTCCTGCCTTGGCTACTGCGGTGTTCAGCAGTACTGCGTCAAAGCCCATTTCCATCACGGCGCTTGCGTGAGAGGGTGCGCCTAATCCCGCATCGACCACGAGGATTTTATCAGGGAAGCGATCGCGTAAAAGTTTGAGGGCGTAGGGGTTGTTTAAACCCCGCCCAGAACCAATAGGTGCGCCCCAAGGCATCAAAATATCGCACCCTGCATCCACCAATTTTTCCGCCAATACTAAATCATCGGTCATGTAGGGCAGGACGGTGAAGCCTTTGGCGTTTAGGATTTCCGCGGCTTCGACCAATTTGAACGGGTCGGGCTGGAGGGTGTAATCATCGCCGATAATCTCCAGCTTTATGAGATCGGTTTCAAAAATTTCGCGCGCCATTTCTGCGGTGGTTATGGCCTCATTGATACTGTGGCATCCTGCTGTGTTGGGCAGTATGGGGATGTTGAAGCCTTTGATGATATTCCAAAAATCCTGCCCCTTACCGGCCTTATTTTCGCGGCGAAGCGACACTGTGACAAGGCCAGGCTTTGCCGCAGATATGGCCTGCGCGAGTGTGTCAGGCGAGGGGTAGCCTGCCGTACCTAAAAAAAGACGCGATTGCAAGATGGTGGTGTTGATTGATAATGACATTGCATTACCCCCCTTGCATCGGTGCAACGATTTCTATGGCATCCCCATCTTTTAAGAAAATTTGAGCATAGTTGCCTTTGGGGATGACGTTGCCATTATGCGCGACGGCGATCATCATGCCGATGACTTCTTCTTGGGCGAGGAGGTCATAGAGGTTAAGCGGGGCTTCGAAATTGGCGGGGAAGTCTTTAGGCTGCCCGTTGATCGTGATTTTCATCGCTATTTCCTTCGAAATTTCTGTCGTAAAATAAATGCATGTATTGGTGTGACTGTCCTGCCAGATAATCAGTTACACAAGCGGCCATCAGGGGGCTGAGTAAATATCCGTGGCGAAAAAGGCCGTTACACGAAATGACATTATCGTGAATTTTGATGCGCGGCAAGTTATCCGCGTATGCTGGGCGAATGCCGGCCTTGATGTCGATAATTTGAGCGTCAGCGAAGCTGGGAGATATGGCGTGGAGGGCGCTCATTAGCTCCATAGCGGAGCGGATGGATACATGGTTATCGCTCGCACTTTCGACTTGGGTGGCGCCGATCATGAAAACATGCTCTTCGCGAGGCACAATATAAAGGGGATAGCGAGGATGCATGAGACGCAGTGGACGGTTGATGGTGAATTCAGGATTGCGTACAATTAAAATTTCGCCTTTGACGCCGCGTATGTTTTTATCATTTGCACCCATGCCGCGGCAATCAATGATGTGGTCGAAATTGTTGAGATCTTTGGGGATTTTGATATATTCATTTTTAAATTTTACGCCGTTTTCAAGCAGGTGTGAATAGAGCGCCTGCATGGTTCTTTGCGGATTAAGGTGCGCTTCATCCTTTAGCAAAATAGCGTTTTGAAAATGTGGAGGTAGTGCGTTTTCGGCCTCTTGGGCGTTAATGGTCTGTTTTAAATGATCGGGAAGATGGCTTTTAAATCGTTCTAAAATATAGCGGTCTTGGGGGTGCGCAATCATCAGGCTGCCGGTTTTTTTAAAACCGCAATCGAGGGGGAAGTCTTGCCAGAATTTTAATGAAAGGAGGCTGGCGTTAATCCATTCATGGCTCATATGCTCGATTTCTGCATATGGCGCGAGCATGCCCCCCGCCATGGCACTAGCGTTTGCAGGAGGCGTGGGGCTATTGCTAAATTCTTGGTCAAAAAGCGTGATGGCATGACCAGTTTGATTAAGCGTGTAAGCGGCGGTAAGGCCAACAATGCCTGCGCCCATAACAGCGATTTTTTGATGGTTTTTGATCATATGTATCTGCGAAATTAGGGATGCAGAAGCTCAGAGTCAAATATATTCTTGAGGGTAATGGTGGGGTTTAGGTGATTGGTTCGATTTTTATATTTCTAATTGTGCGGGCATTGCGTTACCAGTTTCATATATATCATCTTCAATAATCTTTGATAATAGCTTTCGCGTATGAAATAAGCGTGTTCGGACGGTTGCTTCGGGAATATCCAGTTTTTCTGCAATTTCCTTATAATCTAAACCGTCAACTAAGGACAATTGAATAACCTCTCTTTTTGTTTCTGGTAAATATTGCATAATCCATTCAAGCATAATGTATTTATCTACATAATCCTCAGGTGTCTGTGTTAAGACCTCAAAAGATTCACCAATAATACCAAAATGTGCATCACTAGATGAATTACTAAATTCAAAGCTTAATTCTGTTTCAGTAATGTATTCAATAGGAAAATGTTCGTATGCTCCTATGACTTCTTTACCTCGTCCTTTTAGTTTCCGGTTACGGTCAATCGCAATATTTTTGGCAATCGTGTATGCCCATGTAAAGAAATTTTTATCTTCTTTAAAAATTTGTAGGTTCAAAAAGATTTTAAGTAATAGTTCTTGATGCAAATCATCCTGTTCATATTCAGGTATGTAATGTAGCCAACACAGCTGGTTTACATAGCTTCTTAAGCGATGCTTAGCTGTGTCGTATATTGCATCAAAAGCTGTGGCATCGCCAGCATTAAATGCTGTAATACATTCACCAATTAGCATAGCCTCATGGTCAATAACCCCGTTTGATGTCATTAATGGTTCGTTAACTTTTGCGATTATATTACCCTATTTTTTGATAAAGATGATTTTTAATGCGCTCTTTACCCCTTTATTTTTGTGCATATTATAATAAACGTATATGCTTTTCAAGCATGGATACGAAAATTTTTTATGGTTTATAGTACTTGCGCTGCTCAGCCGTATTTTTTAAATGTGGTAATATTTGAACCCCATTAAATAGCATATTTCTCAATCATATAATTGCTTGCCTGACAATTACAGTATAATATTTAAACATCGTTTAAAATAATAGGAAGCACTATGGCTAGGCGCAGCGACCATACCCGAGAAGAACTCGAAGCACTCATACTTCAATGCGCATGGGATATTGTAGGCAACGAGGGGACAAATGCGCTCACCGCCCGAAATATTGCGAAATGCGCGGGTTATACGCCTGGCACAATATATAATGTGTTCAAATCTATGGATGAGGTGATCTTGCACCTTAATGCCCGTACGCTCGATCTGTTATACGATGCCCTCAGCGATAAAGTTTGCAATGCACCCGAAAAAACTGCTTTAGAGAATATGAAATGCATGGCGCGTCACTATATGAATTTTGCGCAAAACCAAAACGCATATTGGCGATTACTTTTTGCTCAAGCCCCCACAGATATTCAAATAGCGGGCTACGAAGAACAATGGTATCAAGAAAAACTCATCAAAATTTTTGCCCCCTTGGAGCAATTGTTAAGCGCATATTTCGACGATAACGCCGCAAAACAAAGACGAAAAACCGCGCGCACATTATGGTCGGCTATACATGGCATATGCTGGCTGGAGCAGACAGGGAAAATTGCCATCATTCCCGATTCCGCCCCGCCATTCGAAATTGCCGAATATTTGCTCGAAAATTTTGTAGCAGGCCTCTCCGTATAGCATTAACGATGCTTTGTATTCCAAGATCGTTTGGGATATATCGAACACGGACTTCTAGAGCCATATGAACTTATCGGCAAGCTATAGGCTCGTGCAGTCGAACCTCCGTAATTGTTGCCGTAAATTGTAGTATCTGTTAATAAAGCTACAGGCAATGTTATAACCGTAGCAGCGGCATAAAGAGGTATATCAATAATATCATCAACAAGATCCATTGTTTGACACGCCCCCAATGAACAAGTCGATAGCACCAACAGCATAAGTTTTATAGTTTTTAAATATTTAGTTTTCATTTTTTTCGTTCCCTGTTATAAATTAAACAACGTTCAATTATTATCGTACCACATTAATAAGCGTTGTTCAATAAAAATATGAAAACTTAAACTAGGCAAGCCTATGCAATGGGGATGCGCTTTGAGATTGCCGTTGGAACCGTATTCAATTTTATTGGAAAACTTCCGTTCATTGGGATAACGGAGATTTAGAACGGAAAAGATTGGTTATTAAACTTGCATTCTCGACGCGACTTCCATATAGCAAAGAACAGTGATTTGAAACCGCCGGAATCGCGCTTCCATTCTTGGTTACGAAGGATTTGAGTGCTGGTAAAACCAAAATGGGGGGGCAGGAGTCATTTTTAAGCCTTAAGTGATTGATATGTATTGCCAACCTTTGATGTGAACTTCAAATGTACCAGCATTGATACCAGCGAATTGCTTTTTATCCATACAAATCACTGAAAAATCTATGTTTTATCGAATATAATATTGTCTTAAGTATATCCTATAACATCCAATTGAAAAGAGATTTTTGACTGACTGCAGTCTTCATAAAATATCATTACGGCCTCCCGTACGGGGTCGCGATTAGTTTGTCAAAATATTGAAATATATAGTGTTTTCGTCCAAAAAATTAACGATACCCCACATACCATACCCCATTTGAATACCCCCAGTTCCTTTTGTTGTAAACTGGGATTAGAGCCTGTGTTGCCAACATCTGCGGAGGGTTTTAATTTCTTCGATTAGAATACCTGTTTTCACTTCATTTGAAATAGATAATGCAAACCTATTCTGCTGATGCAAGAACCCTAAATATACGGTTTTAAAGTGTTTGATACCATCGCTCGCCTTAACTTGTAAAACCACTTCAATGAATGGGTTAGATTATACCCATATAAAGTCACTTGAACCGCTCAAAATAATTGGAGATAAATTACCTGTTGTTTCTTTATACCATTTCTGTCATGTTCAAACCTTGTAATTTTACGAAAAACTCCTCATGAGAACCAAAACAACATTGGTGTCCCATGGTTACAATAAAACTACACATAATCTACGGTTTGTAGATTTAAACCAATTCGAGGATTTTCGCCAAATGCCCCTAGGTTCAAAAAACTCCGCTTCATCGTCCAAGCTCAGCCAGCTCAAAAAAATGCTACCTGGTGTACGCCCCGATGAGTCGTCTTCTTCAAGCGCCATTTTAAAATCCATGTTATTGTCAGATGAACGTATTCTGGAGACAGGTAAGGTTAGTGCTGGTATTTATTGGAAGAGCATTGCCGCTTTCTGTGCGTCCATTCTTTTTATGATGCTGATGTTTTTGTTTAACTTGCCATGGCAACTCTTGCTTCTATTCGGCGTTTCCTTGTCAGCTAAAGTCGTGATTATGACGACCATAGCCTATCTAAGAAAGCATTATTTATTACTTGCCGCTACAGACAAACGCGTTATTATTCGTGTTGGGATCTTTAACTTAGAAGTTATTCAAATGCGCTACACTCAAATTGAGAGTAGTGAAGTCGCCTCGACTATACCTGGGCGCATTTTGGGTTACTCAAGCGTTTTTATTAGCGGTACAGGCGGTCAAACGCTTATCATTCCGTTCATCATTAATGCTATGGAATTTAGAAACACAATAACGGAAACTTTATTCCACCGCGACGATGCAGAATTACAAACGAACGCCTGAGCTATCCGTCATTGTACCGCGTCAGGTCTTATGAGACCAATTAATATTCACCTTCGTCGCTTAATCATTGTCTCACAATGTATAAATCCTAGACTTATACCCGATCCATTATAAATTGATTATACTATTTGGATGACGTATTCATCTGATTCCCGCCGTAAAGTTTTATCCGTTCGGTTCGAGGGAAGGGCATACAATTGCCGAGGTTGCGTCTCGGTTTTGCGTGGGGGTCGCGCGTTACACGTTGGTTAAAAGATCCTGAGCCTAAGCCTACGCGAAATAAACCGGCGACAAAGATCGATATGGACGCATTAGCCCGTGATGTTTGAGACAATCCGCATTCTGCATTTCACTACCAACTTTTTTTGCAAGTTCTATCGCATTTATTTTGTCGAAACATTCACTGACCCATTGCCCGTTTATAGAGTTGTATGGCGGCACGCAAAAATATTCGTCAAAAAGCAATTCATTAATTTTGCCAATGTTAATAAGCATTCCATCTTTTGACATGAAGCATTCCCCCTTCTTAAAACTGTACAAATCTCACAATTGTGAGCAGTAGAAAAGCTATAATAATTCCCCGCCAATATGGTTCGCGCGCTCATTAATAACGTCGCATATGTCATCAAAAATGCTCGATTTAATAT
>JBBKXA010000073.1:0-3577 GCA_037969235.1 Bdellovibrionales bacterium
TTTATTTACTATGAAATGTTAAGATTTACCACGTTATCGAGCGGTGACAAATGGATAAACAAGCATCCAAAATTTGACGCATAAATATAAATGTTAGAATACGCGTCCTAAAAATAACCTTTTTAAAAAATGATTTATCACATATAAACAAAGTCATTATGAAACAATATAAAATAATGACATGCATTTAGCGTTTATACTTTCTGATCTTAATGGTGGTGGAGCTCAGAAAATGCTCATTAACCTTGCAAATTGGGCTGCGGATAATCATCACAGAGTTGATATTGTTATTTTTAATCCAAAAGGTGTTTATCGTGATTTGATATCATCGAATGTGAACATCTATGACCTAAATAAGTCGCGTTCCTTGATGGCCATTATTTCATTATCTAATTATTTAAAACAAAACCACCCTGATGTTTTATTTTCAGCGCTTTTCCATGTTAATATTGTCAGCATTTTGAGCAAATTTCTGTCATTTAATAGATCCACTAAAGTGGTCATTAGTGAACGAAATCATTTAACCCGATATTTAAATTCGTGTTCACCTCAAAAAAGATTGCTGTGGTCTTTTTTAGTACGCACACTTTATAGGTTTAGTGATCAAGTTATTGGGATTTCGAATGGGGTGTGTGATGATATCAAAACGTTCCTCCCCACAAATGTGCATGATCGGGTTTTGACAATTTATAACCCTGTCGTCACGGAGGCTTTTTTTAAAGCAGTAGCACAAGATGCCACATCAATATTTCCCAAAGGATGCTCCTCTAAATTTATTACATCTGGGAGAATTGTTGCGCAAAAGGACTACCCAACGCTTATTCGAGCTTTTGCGTCTTATTTGAAAAATGATCCTCAAGCACATTTGGTGATTTTGGGGCGTGGAGGCTTGGAGCCTGAAATTAAAGACTTGTGCGAAGATCTAAAAATTTCGCCACATGTTACATTTGCAGGGTTTGTGTCCGAGCCTCTAACATATTTTAAGCAGGCGGATGTGTTTGTCATCACATCGGCTTGGGAAGGGTTTTGCAATGTTATTGTTGAGGCTTTATTTTGTGGCTTAAAAATAGTGGCCACTGATTGCCCCTCGGGACCATCGGAAATTTTGAAAAATGGTCGCTATGGTGTTTTGTGCCCTGTGGGTGACATAAATTGCATTTCTGCGTCCATGCAAGGCATCGTGAACCAGCCAATTTTAAAAAACACTCAACAAAAAAGAGCCATGGATTTTCACATTGATAAAATTGGCCCGCAATTCATTCTTCTTTTTGAAGATGTGATGAAACGATGAGTGTACGAAGAGAAATTTTGTTAGTGATTAGCAAATTCCCCCCAGAATATTCGGGCCCTGGCGTTAGAATACCGCGCCTTTATGAGGCTTTAAAAGAGGAAGGATTCCCGCATAACTTACGCGTGCTGTGCAATGGAATCGAGAAGATCCATAATGAGCAATATGTTCATAAAGGACTTCACGTGCGGCGTGTGACTGCGAAGTGGGCGCATGTGATTTTCTCGAAACTTACGATGATCCGAGCAAAATATAAGCATGCTGTAATATATCAATCCGAATTTATTCAAACTCTGTTCACGCTGTTATTGTCTCAAGAGTATCGACGCGTTGATATGCTCCATGTTGCGGGACATTCTGGTGGAACGGCGGCGGCGCTTGTTTGGTCGAAGCTTAAAAAGCGCCCCGTTTTAATGGAGCTTGTGACGGCCAATGCACCATATAGGCAGAAGTATTTTTTCGTGTTCAAGACCCCTAAAATTGAGCATCTGAAAGTGATTGCATTGACGAAGGATATGCATGAAAAATGCTTGGAATCCGGTCTTGATGCGCCTAAAATATGGTGCCGACCTAATCCTATCAATGAAGAAAAATTTTGTTTGCCGAGCTTAGATGAGAAAGAATTCTATCGGAATAAAGTCTCGTCTTTTTCCATGGAAAAAATTGTTTTGGTCAGCGTTGCCAAAATGATGCCACAGAAAAATCAAAAACTTATTATCGAAGCACTTCGGCATTTGCCAGAGAACTATGTTGCACTGATCGGTGGACCGTTGATAGTGGATGGCCCATTATATGAGCGTGACGCTGCTTATGTGAAGGAGATGGAAAAACTGATTACGGATTATGGTCTAGTAGAACGCATTCATTGGGTTAAAGGCTTTGTAGACGCGGAGGAATATATGAAGGCAGGTGACACTTATATGATGCCCGCTTGGAATGAGGGTTTTGGAACGCCTATGCTAGAAGCTATGGGATGCGGACTTCCTGTCATTGGGAACCAAGATGAGCCAGCATTTAGAGAGTGGATTAAAAATGGCGAGAATGGGCATTTATGTGATATATACAACCCCAAAAATTGGGCGAAAGCGGCGGAGAGTTTATCGGAGTTTTCCAGGGTAGAGCGCACGCAAATTTCTAAAATTGTGCATGAAAATTCTGGACAAATGAGGATTTACGCTCATTATGAAGCTATTATTAATGAACTGACAGCAGAAAAAACCGCATGACATTAGCAGAAAAAATAAAGAATAAGAGTGTGGTTACAGGTATTATTGGGCTTGGTTATGTTGGCTTACCGCTTATGCATTCGATTTGCGCATCAGGGCAAAGCGTTTTAGGGTTTGATATTGCCGCGGACAAGGTAGAGAGATTAAATAATGGCGAAAGTTATTTAGATACTGTGCCATCAGCCGTCATTGCCAAACATCGTGAAAGCCACTTATTTGAAGCGACAGCCGATTTTGATCGCTTGAGCGAGTCGGATGTAATTGTGATTTGTGTTCCTACCCCGCTAAACAAATATAAAGAACCTGATCTTTCTTATGTTCTGGATTCCAGTCAAAAGATTGCAAAGTCTTTACGCCGTGAACAGATGGTCATTCTGGAATCCACGACATATCCAGGCACATTGATTGATGAAGTTGTTCCAGTGTTAGAAGAGCATTCTAACTTAAAGTGTGGGACAGACTTCTTCGCAGCTTATTCGCCTGAACGGGAGGATCCTGGCAACCCTAATTTTGAAACGTCTACTATCCCCAAAATTGTCGGCGCCAATTCTGAACAAGAACGAATGCTGTCAACATCATATTATCAAGGGTTTTTAAAAACCGTTATCCCAGTTGCAAATTCAAGCACGGCTGAAGCTATAAAGTTGACCGAAAACATATTTAGAGCCGTGAACATCGCGCTTGTGAATGAATTAAAAGTTATTTACGCGAAAATGGGCATTGATATTTGGGATGTTATAGAGGGCGCGAAAACCAAGCCTTTTGGTTACATGCCCTTTTACCCTGGACCTGGATTAGGCGGGCATTGCATACCGATTGATCCATTTTATTTAACATGGAAAGCCCGTGAGATTGACACCCCTACGCGTTTTATAGAGCTTGCGGGTGAGATTAACAGTCAAATGCCGCGCTATGTTTGCGACGCGCTTATCCGCTATTTAAGCCAGCAAAAAACTAAAGCAATTAATGGCGCAAAAATTCTTGTCTTGGGTGTTGCCTATAAGAAAAATATCAATGATCAAAGGGAGTCGCCTGCTTTTCCGATCATGGAGACATTAAAATC
>JBBKXA010000074.1:0-3996 GCA_037969235.1 Bdellovibrionales bacterium
ATTTTGGGTGATGAAGATCATCTTGGTGATATGGATTTCAAAGTTGCAGGAACACAAAATGGTATTACATCGCTTCAAATGGATATCAAGATTACTTCAATTACTGAAGAAATCATGACGATTGCCCTTGATCAGGCCAAAGAAGGACGTTTGGGCATTTTGAAAGAAATGGCCAAAGCATTAACTGAAGCGCGTGGTGAGTTGAATGCTAACGCGCCGCAAATTGTTTCGATCAAAATTCCAGTTGATAAAATCCGCGACGTTATTGGTACGGGCGGTAAAGTGATCCGTGAGATCACCGAGACGACAGGTGTTAAAATGGATGTTGGTGATGATGGGACGATTAAAGTGGCTGCCGCAAACCAAGAAGCGATTGATGCCGCGGTTGCGTGGATTAAAGGTTTAACGGATGAGCCAGAAGTTGGCATTGTTTATGACGGTAAAGTTGTAAAGACTGTTGATTTCGGAGCGTTTGTTAACTTTATGGGCGCGAAAGACGGTCTTGTTCATATCTCTGAATTGCAGAACGCACGTACAGCCAACACGACGGATGTTGTAAGCGAAGGTGATGCCGTGAAGGTTTTGTTGATGGGCATTGATGATCGTGGCAAAATCAAGCTTTCGATGAAACGCGTTGATCAAGAAAGCGGCGAGATTATCGAGCTTGATGATGATCGCAAAGAAGCAAATGGTTAAGCTACTCACGCTTTAATTTTTAGAATTAAGAGCGGTTTTAAAGCCGCTCTTTTTTATACCACAAATAGGAATAGTAGAATGCGAGATGAAGACGATACGCCGCCGAATATGAATAAATGGAAAGGCCTAATGCGCGGTTCCATTTTGTCGACGACCACGCAGAAGATTTACAGCTATATTAATCTTGCTGATCAAAAAGCGATGGGATTGATTGTTTTAAACTCCATCATTATTCCCGTTGCGATGAACGCGCATGAGGACCCACAATTTACGTTGCCGTCCACGATTGCGATTATCACCAGTGTTGCAAGCATTCTCATGGCGATTGCTTGTATATTCCCCAAACGGCGTAGCGGCACAAAACCAGGTGGTGAGTTGAATTATCTACATTTTAGCGATATTGGGTCGTTAAGTGAGAAGCAATACTTAGAGCAGTTTTTGCCAATATATAATGACACGAGCGCCTTATCGGAGTGCGTTATTAAAGATATTCATGATGTTAGCCGCCGCGTGCTGGTGCCCAAGTTCAAACAGCTCAAGTTGTCTTATAAGATATTTTTTATTGGTAACCTTGCCGCTGTAATTACCTTTTTCATTCAAAGCTGGAGCTAACATGGAGCCCCCTATGCCTCTTACGCGTCGGATATTCAGGGCATTTTTGTTTTTTATACTGGGTGTTACGTTTGCGGGTTTTTTGATGGTGGTGGTTTTACGTGTGGCTTATCGTGATAGGCCAATTACAGGGCCGCTGCAAATAGGGCTATTACATGCTGATGTTGCACAGCACTATTTCTTTGCTTATTTTGGTGATGACAGCCATGATTTACGATTGGCTAATAATTTATTAAGCAACAGTGTCTTTTCACTGATTTATTATGATGCTGGTATGAAGATGCTTAATGAATTGGCTGATAAAGGCTACCAACCTGCCATTGACCGCATTGAGGAAATTGATAAGATGCGACGAGAGCACAGTGACAATATGAAGAGATATCAATAACAATGACATTAAAAATCCCACAAATTATTGGCCATCGCGGATGTGCGGCTTATGCGCCTGAAAATACGATTGAAGGTATACATACGGCTGCTGATATGGGCGTGGAATGGGTTGAGCTTGATGTTAAACTCACCAAGGATGAAGTGCCAATTATTTTTCATGATGAAACATTAGAGCGAACAACAAACGCTTCCGGCAATGTTGCGGACATGAATTATGCGGAAATTCGCGAGTTGGATGCGGGTTTTTGGTTTGGGGATAGTTTTATTGGCGCGAAGATTCCTACGCTAGAAGAAGCGGTTGATGCATTGCTTGAGAGGGATTTGGGGCTTAACCTAGAAATAAAGCCGTGCCCCGGGCGAGAGAAAATTACTGCGGAAGTGGCGCTGGATACATTATCAAATATATGGGATGATCATGATCGGTTGCTGATTTCATCATTTCAACATGTGAGTTTGGAAACGGCGATGGATTTGGCTGCGGATTGGCATCGCGGGTTTTTGTTTGAGGAAGAATGGCCAGAGAATTGGCGCGATTTAATTGCTTTTTTTAATGTGAGTTGCATTAATGTGAACGGCAATAGCGTGAGTGAAGAGCAGATTAAAGATGTTTTGAAACTCGGCAAGCCCCTCCTCGCTTATACTATAAATGACGAAATTCGTGCGCGGGAATTATGTGCGTGGGGTGTGGATGGGTTTTTCACAGATGCTCCGGATGTGCTACAGGATGGCTTGTTTCGGGTTCATTGATTTTTCTTATCAAAGGACAAAAGCAGATAGACGCTAAACAAAACGGGTCGGATATAAAGCTCAGTATCTTGCCTTTATAAAGCGCATAGAATATGACGACTGGTAAATTACCTAAAATTAAAAAAAGCACAAACTTATAAAGTGTTGAAAATATTTTAAACTTTTTTCTTATAAAAATGTACAGAGGAAGCAATAAAAAAAATTAGATATGGTAAAGCAATAAACGCAGTAACAAACATACACATAAGCAATGAATAAATGTGAAAATCTGTTGTCGCAAACATAGAAAACGAACTTATTATAAAGCTAATAAATATAAACCCTGCAGTTCTCAAAGAGCGCAAATGTCACCCCTTCGCAATCTCATCCAAGCTGTCGTGTGCGGGCATGCCGATGGCGTTGAAACCGCAATCAACATAATGGGTTTCGCCGGTGACGGCAGTGGAGAGGTCAGATAGCAAATAGAGCGCGGTGCCGCCGAGTTCGTCTAACTCTACGGGGCGGCGCAGGGGCGCGGTGGCGTTACAATATTTGAATGTTTTTCGTGCGCCGCCAATGACTGCGCCTGCGAGGGTGCGCATTGGTCCTGCGCTTATGGCGTTAACGCGGATATTTTCAGGGCCGAGATCTGCAGCGAGATAGCGGGTGGAGGCTTCTAGTGCGGCTTTGGCTACGCCCATCACGTTGTAATTGGGCATGACTTTTTCCGCGCCGTAATAGGTTAGCGTTACCGCGCTACCGCCTTCGGTCATAAGATCTTTCGCGCGGCGCATGATTGAGGTGAAAGAATAGCACGAAATATGCATGGTTTTCAGGAAGTTATCGAGGCTGGTATCAACATATCTCCCCTGAAGTTCGTTTTTATCGGAATACGCGATGGCGTGGATTACGAAATCAATTTTGCCCCATTTCTCCTTTAATATTGCGAAAAGACTATCTAACCCCTCCTCGCTCATGACGTCGCAATCAATGAGAATGTCGGAGCCGATGCTTTCCGCTAAAGGGCGTACGCGTTTGCCAAAGGCTTCGCCCTGATAGGTGAAAGCCATTTCTGCGCCTGCGTTGTGGAGTGATTTAGCCATTCCCCATGCGATAGAGTGGTCATTGGCGACACCCATCACAAGACCGCGTTTTCCCTGCATTAATTTAGTCATAGAATTTCCTTTATTTTAAAACAATCTTCCGCCGTTAGGTGCTTCCTGATCAGGCGCAATTAAAATAACTTCGCCTTCGTTATCAGGGACCCCTAACGTTAAAACTTCTGACATAAATGAGCCAATTTGACGTGGTGGAAAGTTTACCACGGCCAAAACTTGGCGACCAATTAACGCCTCTTTTTTGTAATGCTTAGTGATTTGCGCGGATGATTTTTTCACGCCAATTTCATCACCAAAATCAATTATAATTTTAATCGCAGGCTTTCTCGCTTCAGGGAAATCTTCAGTTTCCAATATTTTTCCAACGCGAATGTCAACCTTTATAAAATCGTCAAAGGATAACATTCATCAATCCTTATATACACTCATCGCGAGCGTACAGTTTGTACCGCCG